>JAAZIT010000425.1 GCA_012800685.1 Clostridiales bacterium | reverse complement strand
TTAAGCTCAATGTCTTGGCTAAAGTTGCTATCAATATAATCAATAACAGGCTGAAGCTGTTTAATCTTATGGCTTTCATTTGGTGAACTTTGTAGGTTAACATACCTATTAAGCTCGAGTAAATACTGATATAAATAAGCCGAGCATTGGTGTCCGCTATAATAATAATTTGTTTTCAATAGATAAAGCATTTTCTTAAAGATAGCGTCAATAGCAGAAAGATTTGAAATGTCAAAAACTCTCCAATGTTCAAACCCTAGAACCTTAAGAAGATCATCAATATCTTTTCCGTCAAATGTAATCCAGTGAGTCTCCCAGATAGCCTCAGTTGGATAATACTCATGTGGGTAATTTGCAGGAAGATAAAAACCACGTCCCGGCTCAATAACAAATTGTTTATTGTCAATAACCAAAACGCCCTGTCCTCTTACGCAGTAAATCATCTGATAATAAGGAAATCCCTCTTCTCTTTTAACATGCCACTCTGTGTCTATAGAACCAATTCCCACAACATACAAAGGTAACAATATTTCATCACTTAAAATCGGGTATGTAAATTCAGTCATTTATAATCACTCCTATCACGGATATACAGAATATCGTTTCATATTGTCACATTAATAATACCACACCAATATGACAAAGTCAATAACTCTTAGTAAAAAACGCACATACTTTTTAAATTTTTTACCAGTAATCTGTTGGTTTTATCTTAAATATGACTAAAAAATAGAAATTAAAATTATAAAACTTAAAAATAACTGCTTTAGTATCTTAATAAAATTTTAAGGTTTCGAAAAGTAATTTATTCTAGTTCAGCCCACTTTAACATTTTTTCCTCCAAAAGATTTTTACATTCCTCTAGTTCATTACACTTTGTACTAATAAACTCATAATTAGATGTATTTTCAGGTAGGGCTATTTCTTTTTCTATTTCAGAAATCTGATTTTCAAGTTCTTCAATTTCTTTTTCAAGCTCTCTAATAACCTGTTTTTTCTTAGCATCTAAAGCTCTTTGCTCTTTAGTTCTATATTGCTTTTGAATATTTTCAGATTCCTTTTTAACTTCCTTTACGTTGTTGGTGTTAGTGCTTTGCAGCTGCATATCTCTATTTGCTTTTTTCTGTTCGAGATAGTCATCAAAGTTACCTTTATAATTAGATACACCGTCAATTTCAACATCAACAACTCTAGTTGCGATTTTATTAAGCAAATATCTATCATGTGAAACTAAAATAATTGTTCCATCATATTCAGCTAAAGCATTTTCAAGAACCTCTTTAGTTGCTAAGTCAAGATGATTTGTAGGCTCGTCAAGAATTAAAACATTTCCACGCTGAAGCATCATTATTGCAAAACAAAGCTTTGCTTTTTCACCACCACTAATTACACCCACTGGCTTAAAAACATTTTCACCAGTAAGTAAAACACTTCCCAAAACCCTTCGTACATCTAAATCTGTCATTCTAGGAAAACGTCTATGAACCTCTTCCATAACAGTATTTCTAGTGTCTAGGCTTGTATTTTCCTGTTCAAAATATGCAATTTTTAAGTTATTTGTCCAGTTAATCCTACCTCTTTCATGAGGAATAATTCCCTGAATAAGCCTTAGTATAGATGTTTTTCCAATTCCGTTAGGTCCAACAATAGCCACCTTATCACCACGTCTAACATTAAGCTCAAAGCTTTCAACAAGTGTCTTTTTAGAAGTACCCTCTCCTACTACAACTGGGCAATCTGACACATTTAAAATCTCCTTAGGCGGAACTATTTCATACTCTAGTCTTATTTTAGGAGGTTTTTCATAGGTTTCAGGGCGCTCAATAATATCCATTCTATCAAGTTGATTTTGCCTGCTTTTAGCCATGTTTGAGGTCGACGCTCGCACCTTGTTTTTTGCAACATATTCCTCAAGCTTAGCAATTTCTTTTTTCTGTGCCTCATATTCCTTAATATGACGCTGAACATTCATGTCTTTTTGCAAAAGAAAAGCTGAATAATCGCCCTTATAAGCAGTTAGAGCCTTAGAACTAATCTCCCATATTTTGTTACAAAGCTTATTTAAAAAATATCTATCATGAGAAACAATTAAAATTGCACCTTTATATGACTTTAAATAATCCTCAAGCCACATAAGTGTTTGAAAATCCAAATGGTTTGTTGGCTCGTCTAATATAAGCAGGTTTGGCTCTTCAAGCAAAAGCTTAGCCATAGCTAGACGAGTTTTTTCACCGCCACTAAGGGAATGAATAACTCTATCCCTACCCTTATCCGCAAATCCCATTCCATTAAGAATAGTGTTAATTTTAACATCAATTATATATCCGTCTTTTGCTTCATAATAACTAGCAAGCTTTGCATATTCATCAGTTAAATCAGCAAGCACATCATCCTTAGCAAAGGATATTCTTTGTTCAAGGTCTTTCATCTGTTCTAAAATCTCATAAAGCTCATCAAAAGGTTTTTTAATTTCGCAACCAATTGTGTTATAGTTATCAAGACCACTATTTTGTTGTAAAAAGCCAACTGTAACATTATTAGAAATATTTACAGCTCCCTTTCCCTCTATGGTTTTGTCAAATTCCTCCATACCCATTATTATTTTTAAAAGGGTGGATTTTCCACAACCATTACGCCCAATTAAGCCAATTCTATCATTGTCTTCAATTGTGGCATTTATATCTTTAAAAAGCACCTCACCATTGTAATACTTGTTCAAGCTTTCTATATTTAGTACCATTTATTAATCTCCGTCCGTAATATCATACCTTAATTATAAATGAAAATCAAAAAAATGTAAAGGAAGATTTTTTGTATTGAAAAAAAAACAAAAATGTGGTAATATATATAAACTACATAAAAACAAGATTTAAGTAATAATTTGAAGAATTTGAAAAATAATATAATACAGTATTACAAACAAAATCATGGAGGTAAATATGATAAAAAAACTAATTTCACTAGTATGTACAGCTGCACTAGCTTTTACAATGACAGCTACAGCTTTCGCCGACTCTGACGTTGAATACAAAGAAGTTCCTAGAGATAACCCAAAAAGCTTGTTGTTGTTGGGAGATTCCATTGCAACTGGATATGGGCTTGAGGGATATGTTGAGGGCGACAATTACAGTGCAGATAATTACGGGAGCAAGCTAGCGGAAAAATATTCAATAACAGAGGACGGTTATAGAAATTTTGCAATTAACGGGCAAACCTCTGAACAGCTTTTAGAAAAAATTGAATCAGGAACATACGACAAATCACTAGCATGTGAGGTTGTCTCAATTTCAATTGGCGGAAACGACCTTTTAACTCTTTTAATTGATATGTTGTCAAAAATAGACTTTTCAGTTGTATTAACAGGGGAAGTTGACCTTACAGACCTTTTGGTTAATGAAATGCCTGAGGAAGTTGAAAAGCTATCAAAGGGCGCAGATGAAAACATTATTAAGTTTGGGGAAAACCTAACTGAAATAATAAAATTGATTAACAAAAAAAATCCAGATACTAATATTATTATTCAAACTCTTTACAACCCTATGAACACTGGAATAGACACTATCGATGATTTATATCAAGAAAAAATTACTGCCCTTAATACAGTTATTTCCTCTCAAGATAACTGTATTGTTGCAGATGTGAATACCATCTTTTCAAGCTCTGACCAAAAATTAGTTCAAAAGGATATGACTCACCCAAATGACGAGGGACACAAACTAATATTTGATGTTTTAGATGAAAAGATTCTCGAATGTGAATTTTCAGATACAATTGAAATTCAGAAAACAACAGTTGAAACTAATAAACCAAAATCACAGCTTAAATTTTATATTATCGCTTTAGCTTGTTTTTCAGGACTAATTGTTGTGACAGTTTTAATAAGTGTTGTGGTTAAAATTAGAAAGAAAAACCAATAAAAAATTACCAGTGAAAAAACTATAAATAATGGTTACAATAAACAGACGGACTGCTAAATGCAATCCGTCTGTTTTATTTTTAACATGACGACCCTCAAATGAGTATTATATATTATCCAAAAGAATTGAGGTGCTTAGTTTGGTAATTGATGTAATAAATCCAACCACAGTAAAAATTACTTTAGAAAATGAAGATATGTTACGGTATGGACTTAAATTTGAAATGTTAGATAAAAGCAACATAGAGACAAAAATCCTGCTAACAAGCATTATATCTATCGTTAAAACTAAACAATCAATCGATTTAGACTCAAATCGAGTATATATTGAGGCTTTTGAGCTTGACGATGGTGGCTGTGTTCTGTATATTTCTTCTTTCCCAGATAAATCTGAGAAGTTTATTGCAAAGGTGCGTATTTCTGAAAAGCCCAGCGATAACAATTATCACACCCTTGAATTAAACTCATCGGAAAATCTGCAAAAATTCGCTTTAAATCTTCCACAAGAATACAAATGCTTTATAAAAGAAAGTAAGCTCTTATTTAATGATGATAATCAAAGCTATCGACTTGTACTAAATACAAATAAAAAGCTTGATAAAATATTTCAAAAATGGGCATCAAAATACTGCTTTTCTATGGAGGGGGGAGAAATCCCCGCTTTCCTAACCCTTGAGCATTGGGAATGTCTAATTGAAAATAATGCAATAGAAAATATAAATGAGAAATTTTTAGATTAAATAAAAAAGATTCTTATAATGAATTGTATTAGTGTCCAAATTTAATAGAAAATAAAACTTCTCCTGTAAAACAAGAGAAGTTTTTTTACTTTTTTAAGCTGTTACAATTTTACTAGCTTTATGAAGACCTAGTTTGTCTACAGCGTCCTCACGCATTTTGTATTTTAGAATTTTTCCTGCTCCATTCATTGGAAAGCCATTAACAAAATCATAATACTTAGGAACTTTGTGCTTTGAAAGACGCTCAATAATAAACTGTCTTAGCTCTTCCTGAGTAAGTGTCTCCCCCTCTTTTACTACAACACAAGCCATAATTTCCTCGCCGTACTGCTCATCTGGAACACCAATCACTTGAACATCCTTTACCTTAGGATGAGTGTAAATAAATTCCTCAATCTCCTTAGGATAAATATTTTCACCACCACGGATAATCATATCCTTAATTCGTCCAGTAATTTTGTAGTTACCCTCAGCAGTCTTTCTCGCAAGGTCACCAGTGTGTAACCAACCATCTGCATCAATTGCAGCAGAGGTTGCCTCTGACATTTTGTAATAGCCCTTCATTATATTATAGCCTCTAGCCACTAGTTCCCCATCTTCTTCAATAGAAAGCTCTCTATTAGTTTCTGGATCAACAATCTTGCACTCAACCCCAAACATTGCCCCGCCAACAGTACTAACTCTTGCCTCAATCGAGTCCGTAGTCTTTGACATAGTACAGCCTGGAGAGGCTTCAGTCTGTCCGTAGGTTATACAAATTTCACTCATGTTCATTTTATCAACAACATCCTGCATTACCTTTACTGGACATGGACTTCCTGCCATAATACCAGTTCTTATATGTGAAAAATCAGTTGTTGGGAAATTAGGATGCTCAAGCATCGCAATAAACATTGTTGGAACACCTTGAAACGCAGTGATTTTTTCACTTGAAATACAAGCTAATGATTTTGTTGGTGAAAATGCTGTAATAGGATAAATTGAAGTTCCATGAGTCATGGCTGATGTCATTGAAAGAACCATTCCAAAGCAGTGGAACATAGGAACTTGAATCATCATTCTATCTGCATTTGATAAATCCATACAGTCACCGATTGCTTTACCATTATTAACAACATTACTATGGGTTAGCATAACACCCTTTGGGAAACCAGTTGTTCCAGAGGTATATTGCATATTACAAACATCGTCTTTTTTAATAGAATTTGCTCTTCTAAGAACTTTTTCTTGTTTAACTGTTTTTGCCAAGTCTTTTATGTCGTCCCAATGAAAACACCCATCGAGTTGACTTTGACATGATATAACGTTCTTTAGAAACGGTAGTTTCTTAGATTTTAGCTCACCAGCCTTAGAAGTGCTAAGCTCAGGACAAAGCTCTTTTATTATCTCAAGATAGTTCGAGTCTTTACAGCCGTCGATCATTACAAGTGTATGAGTATCAGATTGACGAAGTAGATATTCCGCCTCGTGAATTTTATAAGCTGTGTTTACCGTAACCAAAATTGCACCAATCTTTGTTACAGCCCAAAAAGTTAAATACCACTGTGGAACATTGGTCGCCCAAATAGATACGTGGTCGCCCTTTTTTACTCCCATAGCTATTAATGCACGGGCAAACTCATCAACATCATCTCTAAACTCTGAATAAGTTCTCTCATAGTCAAACTCCGTATATTTAAATGCAATTTGATCTGGAAAATGCTTACACATTTCATCAAGAACCTGAGGAAAAGTGTGGTTTATAAGCTTTTCTTTTTTCCAAACGTACTTTCCAGTTTTTGCATTGTTATCTTGCAAAAAAGAGCTTGTATCCTTATATTCTTCCATGTAATTTGCAAATTGAGGGAAAACTATTCCTGCATCACTTAAATCACTTGCCCACCTTTTTACCCATTCAAGAGAAACATAACCGTCATAACCAAATTCAATTAGTTCAGTAAGCATTTCAGCAATTGGCAAATCACCCTCACCCATTAGCTTATACTTAACCTCATTATTAACAATAACGCTGTCCTTAACGTGAATGTGCTTAATATAAGAGCCAAGATTTTCAATGGTTTTTTCAGGTGCTTCATTAGAGAATCTATAAGGATGATGCATATCCCATAAAGCCGCAATGTTATCACTTCCAACTGCGTCGAGAACTTTTTTCAAACGGCTCGTATCAGAATATACACCATTAGTTTCAACAAGTAGTGTTACATTATTTTTTTCTGCAATACCAACGAGTGCCTTTAAGGTTTCAATAATATATTTATCGTCTACATCGTCAATTGGCATAGGCTCAAGATCAGCAAGTATTCTTATATATGGTGTGCCTAAGCGATTAGCTAGCTCAGAATACTTTGTGATTTCAAAAATGTTTTCGTCATACTTATCCTTAAATTTTAAGCAACATCCTGACGACAGACATGGTATTTCAAGACCTAAATCCTTTAACTTTTTTATTGTTTTAGGTAATTGCTCATTAGTA
>JAAZIT010000424.1 GCA_012800685.1 Clostridiales bacterium | reverse complement strand
GGCTTTGACCAAAGCAAAATACATGATAGCATAGTTAGCACGCTCGTTAAAAAAGCTGAGGATATTGGGAACAAGTGCGTAAAGCTCGATAACAAAGCACATGATGCCAGAGACCGTAAAATTGATAAAATACTTACCTCTAAGTTAACTGGAATACCAATAATGATTCTTTTGTTAGCAGGTATTTTATGGCTTACAATTGTTGGTGCAAACTATCCATCTCAGTGGCTTACAACAGGATTTCTAAAGATTGAGACATTGCTTTCAAAATGGTTTCTGTCAACTTCCTTACCACTTTGGGTTGAGGGTGTGTTAGTTCAAGGGTTGTTTAAAACACTAGGGTGGGTGGTTTCAGTAATGCTTCCACCTATGGCAATTTTCTTCCCGCTATTTACTATTTTAGAGGATTTGGGATATCTTCCAAGAGTAGCTTTTAACATGGATAAGTTCTTTAAAAAGGCAGGTTCTCACGGCAAGCAATCCCTAACCATGTGCTTAAGGATTGGACAAACAAAAAAGCTTGGCACATTTTAAGTGTCAAGCTTTAATATTAATATGTGTAAATTTAACTCAAGTGCAAATGTATTATTAACCCTAAAAGTTTATAATAAACCTAAAAATTATACGAACAATAGCTTTTCTAAAGCTTAAAGTAATAATTTTGGTTTTTTTAGTGTATTTAAAGTTTTCTGCATACCTTTATTATAATCCTAATGCTAATCCTAACGCTCCTTTATTAGTATACTTGTATATTGCTTAAACCTCATCATCTAACAAAATAATTTTATATACATCCTCAATTATTGCGGGGTAGATTTCTAAAATTCTTCCTGAGAACGTTATTGAAATTCTTGAGCCTACCTTTAGTTGGGACAGGGATATTTCCGTCCCCCTCCAGCTATAAGATGTATTTTTATCAACGCCGAGGACAAATTCCCCTCTATAATTTACGTCATTATTTTCGTCTCCAGATACTGCAATAGAGTTTTCATTTATTGATGAAATAGTGGCATAAAAAGTGGTGCTTTCAGCCAAATTATCACTATTACTATTACTATTACTATCATATTTATTTTTACTTAAAAAGTAACCTCCAAAAAATGAACCCACTCCAACAATAATAAATAAAATCACGATTATTATTACAAATTGCTTTTTCATAAATAATCCACCTTTCTATATTTCTTAAAGTTAGTATGTGTTTTTATTATACCATATATATTTAAACAAGTAAACATAAAAAACAAAGAACTCCAAACGCTTAATTTGGAGTTCTTTGTAAACTAAAATTTGAAAACATAAATCTATTTTCGTTGTTTTCGTTGGCGTTTGTTCTCGTACATCATTTGATCAGCTATCTTAATTAATGAATGATAATCCTTTTCGTTTTCAGGACAAATATGATATCCCATTGAAAAACCTACAGGGATTTCTAGAATATTTTCATAATCAATTTCCACTTTAATATTAGTTTGAAGCTTTTTAATCTCATTTAGGTAAATGTGAAGCTCATCATAGCTTGTGCATTTATATATTAAAAGTGCAAACTCATCACCACTTAGACGTGATACGATTTTCTTAGGGGCAGGGATTTTAGAGAGTGCCTTTGAAATAGCACATAAATATTTATCTCCTGCATCATGCCCATATGTGTCATTAACGGTTTTTAAATTATCGGAATCAATCATAACAATTGCACATCGGTTTAAATCATCAGGATTACTAAACAAGCTCTCAAGCTTTGCGTAATATCCACGGCGATTTAAGAGACCAGTAAGAAGATCTTCATCACGTTCTTTTGTGATTTCATAATGCTCTCTAATATCCTGAGTCATATCTATTAAGATTCCAATTACATTATTACCTTGTTTAAAAGTTTCAATTTTAACATAGCGTTTTCTATTGTTATTTAGTCTGTAAATGTGTCGTTTTTGGTCATAAGGAAATTGCATGATTTCTTGTAAAAGCTCTTTAAACAATACTGTATTAGATAAAATCTTATCTTTTTTAGATGAGTTTATTTCAAGGATATCCCATACACAATTTGTGACTCTTAAACGCTGACAGCGATTATTATATTCATAAACACCAATAGATATTTCGGTAATATCAAGGAGTGATGACAACATGTCTGTTGATTCTAAGATACTCTTTACCATTAAATTTATGTGTCCGCTAAGCTCAGTGAACTCTGATGTTGCATTAACATTAACCTGTTCATCTAAATTTCCGTCAGTAATTGATTGAAGTTTTTTGTTAATATTGTTAATTCCTCTTATAATTCGCTTATCTAAATAATTAGTAATAGTAAAGATAAGGAATGCTGAAATAATAATTAAATATATAAGAAGAAAGGTTGAATCTGTATAAACGCTTCGGTTTATGGTGGAAGTTGTGACACTTCTTCCTAACATAACCGATTTTTCTGATTTTTCAAAAATGGCATAACTAGATTTACCGTTGATTTCAGCTTTAAATCTGTCTTCACCAATAAGACCTGTATTAAAACCAATGTCGCTTAACGATTTCCCTACAAGGCTTGTATCAGTGGAACCTAAAATTTCATAGGTTTTTGGATCGGCGGCATATAATACCATTCCTTTGTCAGCAGTTAGCAGAGAAAATATGTAGGAGAGTTCATTTCGTTTTGTGGCATTAATAACTCTTTGGGGCTCCATACCAATTTGAACAATGTTCTTCCCATCCTCAGTCCAAACAGCAGCATATTGCATAAGCTTCCCTTCGGCGGTATTTGGAGTTATTTTTTGGCAAAGCTCAAGGCTTTTATCTCCCAACATGGGCAAAAAGTAATTTATCTGTTCGCCAGAATTTAAGGTCAACCCAAAATATTTAGGTTCGCTGCCTGCATACAATAGACCTTTTTCATCAATAATATGAAACTCATCAATTTGTAAAAGTTGGGATATTTTTTTTATTTCTTCTTCACTTTGTAGTGCTAAAGGGCTACTTTGAATCATATAGGCAGTTGCTCGAGCTTTAGTGAGACAGGACGCTGCAAAATCGTCAGTTATATCTTGAAGCTCTGTTTGATTCTGATTTAAAATTTGTTCAATTTGCCAAAATAATTCCTTGGATTCTTTTTCCATGTTCTTTCGTGATATATAAAGTTGAATGCAATGATTTAGCACCAGTGATAATAGCATCACGATAATTATGGTAGCGCCTAATAGCTTGTATACTTTTTTCTTCATGTATATCCTCTTAATAATATATAGTTGTTTTAATATGACTAATAATG
>JAAZIT010000423.1 GCA_012800685.1 Clostridiales bacterium | reverse complement strand
TATAATAATCATAATCATCATTGATATATAAATAATTGCGCACAATATCATTATAGGCCTCTTCAACTACAGAAAAATTAATATCACAGTAATTAGCTTTTACAAAATCCGCGTAATTTGAATAGTCATGGTTAAGCTTATATAACTCATTTGTAATTAAATTATTATAATAAGCTGAATAATATTTAAGGGCATTATTATTGTTCTCGTTATCTTGAAAGTTATAATAGGGAATTTCATATTCAGTATCTTTAGCTAAAACGGTGGTCTCCATATTTGGATTTGAATTAGTAGCATCAGAGTAGTTTGTAAAGTAAGGTGCATAGTAGTATTTTTTACTTGCATTTTTTACTTCGACTTCAAATAGATTGGTATCTATGTTGCCGGTAATATCTTTATTGATTAAAATAGAACACGCATCATAGTTGTAATTTTGAAAAACTGTTTTGTTTTTTTCATTAAAAGTTGCTTCATACTTTTCATAAACACTAAAATCAAACTGATCCCAACTTTTTCCAGTGTAATCTCCGGCACAATAGCCTTTAAGGTATAATGGTCCAACAGATTTAGGAGATATTATTTTTAAAGCATCTTTTCCACTAAAAATAATTTTGTCGGAACGACCTAATTTTCCACCATTTGTTCCGCCAACAGATTTAGTAGGGAGAAAATCAAATTCAGAATCAAAATAACTAAAGAAATTTGAGTAATTATCGAAACTGAAATCTTCCACTGCCATTTTTATTTTATACCTTAACTCATTTACTGAGCTAGGTCTTTCATAACCAAACACTGCGGCTAATAGTAAAATTCCTGCAACCGTCGCAACTGATATTGCAGATACGGTAAAAACAATAATCGATGATGAGTGTCTTATTAGCTGCTTAGACGAGATATAAAACTTGGCTGAATTAGGTTTTAAGGTAAAAGCTGATTTTCCCTTTATATGAATCCAATTCCAGTTGGCAAGCTGCATAGCAAAGGTGCTAACCCAGCAAATCATTAGAACAGTGAAGAAAAAATAATTAGGTACTAATCCCCAAAACGCTCCAAGTTCAAAAAAGGGAAAGGTCAGTAAAAATAAAACTAAAAAGTTGTTTTTATAGTAGCAAGCTAGAGAAAGTACTGCAATAAGTATAGTAATAATTAGCATTACTGCTACAGTGGCATACCAATATTCTGATGAAATATCTGAAACTGTTTCTGAGAATTGAGTGCTTTGTTCAATTTCTATAAAATAACTATCAATGATAACTAGAAATCCAGACCAGAATTTTTTTGTAAACATTGCCATAATTAATGCATGGGCAATGATTGAAATAGAAACAAATTTTTTGTTTTTATTGGACACAAAATTAAAGCAGCAGTATAGTGCAGTTAACAGTAATCCATATATTGCTACAACAAAATAATTAATATCAAGATCAATATAACTACAACCTAAAAAGACTGAACTTATGGCTGTGATTGCGATAATAAATGCTCTGATTAGTTCAAATTTAGGACTTAAACTTTGATT
>JAAZIT010000422.1 GCA_012800685.1 Clostridiales bacterium | reverse complement strand
GCGTTTATCAATGCCCATTTGGAGCAATAATGGACAAATCATTTATTCTTGATTCAATAGAGATACTAAAGGGTAGTGAAAATAATAAAAAATATAAAACCTATGCAGTTGTTGCCCCATCAATCTCAAGCCAGTTTACATACGCAAAGCTAGGACAAGTAATTTCAGCAATAAAGAAGCTTGGTTTTCATAGCGTGGTTGAAGCGGCTCTTGGAGCTGATATGGTTGCTTATGCTGAAGCGAGGGAGCTTTCTGAAAAGGGATTTATAACTAGCTCATGCTGTCCAGCGTTTGTTGATTATATTGAAAAAGAGTTTCCAATGCTAACGGATAAAATATCCCATAACCTTTCACCAATGGCAACTATTGCTAAATTTATAAAAGACACTGATCCGGATAGCAAAATTGTTTTTATCGGTCCATGTACAGCTAAAAAGATGGAGGCTCAAAAGGACACAGTTAAGCCTTATGTTGATTGTGTACTAACCTTTGAGGAACTTCAAGCGTTATTTGACAGCAAGGATATTGAGCTTGAGGAGCTTTCAGAGGACGTGCTAGATAACGCCTCATACTATGGAAGAATTTTTGCGAGAAGTGGTGGATTAACTGATGCAGTTGTTCAAGCAACTAAGGAGCAAAACCTTGACTTCGTACCTAATGCAATTTCCTGTGATGGAATTGAGGAATGTAGGATAGCTCTTTTACGTGCTTCTAAAAACAAGCTTCCTAATAATTTTATTGAGGGAATGGCTTGTTCAGGGGGATGTATAGGCGGTGCAGGCTGTCTAACTCATGAGGAAAAGGATAAGCGTGAGGTTGATAAATACGGCAAGGAAGCAATGGAAAAAACTATATCAGATGCAATTATTCATTTTGGATAAAATTAAAGCCACACTTTTAGGGTGTGGCTTTTTTAATTAGGCATGATACCTATGGTAAAAGAATTACTACAAAATATAAAAGAACAATCTAACAGCAAAAACAGAAAATACAAATCCAGTGAAATCGGCTGAAATTGCTGCAACTAATGTTTGCCTTGTGTTTTTAATTTTAGCCGCACCATAATATACAGCCATTGTGTAAAAAGTGGTTTCAGTTGAACCTAAAAGTACGCTTGCAACACGAACGGCAAAGCTGTCAGGGTGATTATCAGATAATATTGACTCATACATAGCGATTGAGCCACTTCCTGAAACAGGGCGTAGAATTGCTAACGGAACACATTCGGAGGGGAAGCCTAAAAAGTCTGTAATTGGTGATATTAAGCTTGTTATTATACCTAAACCACCTGAAGATTTAAACATTCCAACACAAGTCATTAATGCGATAAGCGCAGGTAGGATTGAAACGGCTGTCTTAAGGTTTTCGGCAGCACCCTCAAGAAACTCATTAAAAACATCTACTTTTTTTACAAGACCTGTTACCAATATTACTGCAATTATAGTAGGGATTATAAAATCACTGATACTAAAGTTCATGTGCTATCTTCTTTCTGCTATAAGCCTTTAAGTTGTAGCCTTTTTCTAAAACCTTTACCATTATAACTCCTACGGTGACACAGACAACCGATGTAAGAAGTATTGCCGGCATAACATCAAGTGGTGAGGAAGCACCGTGAGAAAGCCTTAGAGTGGCAATAGTTGTCGGAAGAAGCTGAATTGACGCTGTATTTAATACAACTAGCATTATTATGTTTTGTGAGGCGGTGTCAGTAACCCCATCTTCCTTTGCGAGCTTTTTAACTGCATCAATCCCAAGAGGTGTGGCGGCGTTGCCAAGCCCTAAAAGGTTAGCGGTTAAATTCATGGTTATTGCTTTAAAGGCAGGTCCATTTAAATCAATTCCAACAAATAGAAATTTTGCAATTGGTCTAAAGCATTTTGCAACAATATTGGTAATTCCAGCCTTATCGGCAACTCTCATCATTCCACCCCAAAATGCCATAGAGCCTACAAGGGTTAAAGTTAATTTAACAGCATTTTCAGCCTCCATAATTGCTGAATTTGACACTTCCTTAATTGTGTTGTTTATAATTCCAAATATTATAGAAATTATGACTAAACCACTAAAAACCCACTTCATCATATTAGGGCATACCTCCTTAAACGATTACTGTTTAAAATTTTTTAAGTTGATACTATTTGTATTAATTTTTTTACAAAAAAGTCACCAATTCTCGACACACAGTTCTTGACTATAGTTAAATTGTACACTATAATTAAAGCATACTAATTTGGAAGAGCTTTGAATATTTAGGAATTCTAGGCAGTTAGTTGTAATTAGCAGGTAAGGAGGGTTAATATGAAATCAACAGGCATTGTAAGAAAAATCGATGAGCTAGGAAGAATTGTTTTACCAATCGAGCTAAGAAGAAATTTTGACATAAAAATAAAAGATTCTATTGAGATTTATACTGATGATGATATGATTGTACTAAAGAAATTTCAACGTTCATGTGCGTTTTGCAGAGATGGTGAAGATCTAGTTGAATACAAGGGTAAGAATATCTGTACAAGCTGTCTTAATGAACTTAAGAAAAAATAGCTAGAAATAATTAATGGTTTATTTTATTAGACTTTTATTATATTCTATGCGGACAATCACATAATAGAACAAAGCTGGCTTTGATGAGAAGCCAGCTTTTCTATGTCTAAATATAAGTAATCACTTTTTATATACCCAAATAAAAATACAGGACAGCTTTTGTACAAGCTGTCCTGTATTTATAAATATTAAATTGGTATTAAATGTAATCACATAATGCTCTAGCTACGTTTTGATGCAATGCCATAAATTTCAACAACATCACTTACTGATAAAGGAACATAACTACCGATTGTAGAACCATTCTTTTTACCAACAGCTTTTTCAGCCATAATCTTAAAATTAGTTTCATCAATATCTATTTCATCAAGATAAAGAGCAAGCCCAAGCTCTTTAAAGAAATCTCTAAGCTTTGATATTGTTAGAGAAATAATTGTTTGCTCGTCTGTTGAATCTATATCAAAAACTCTTCTTCCAAATTGAACTATTTTAGAAGGGTTTTTCTTTGCACAAAACTCAAACCAAGCAGGGAATACTATTGCTAGTCCTGCACCATGAGCAATATCATAAATAGCTGAAAGCTCGTGTTCTATACCATGTGAAGCCCAGTCACCGCCACGTCCAGTATCTAAAAAACCGTTGTGAGCGATTGTACCTGTCCACATTACCTCTGCTCTTATGTCATAATCAGTTGGATTTTTTATTGCTTTAGGGGCAAATTCTAAATGTGAACGTATTGCACCCTCAATCATTCTATCGGTTATATCAACGGATTTTGTATTAACAAAATATCTTTCCATCATGTGCGCCAGTATGTCTGCTGCACCACAAGCAATTTGATATGGTGGAAGAGAATATGTGCTTTCAGGGTTTAGTATTGAAAAAACAGGAATAATAAAATCGTTGCTTATTCCACGTTTAAGCTTCTTGTCCCAATTTGTTATTACAGATGAATTAGAGCTTTCAGAGCCAGCCGCCGGAATTGTTAAAACGGTTGCAACAGGTAAGGCTGATTTTGGGGAAGCGGTATATTCGTAGAAATCCCAAACATCTCCGTCATATTTTGCACCAACAGCAATTGCTTTTGCGGAATCAATTACACTACCTCCGCCAACAGCAATAATTAGTCCAATATCGTTTTTCTTGACAATATCTATTCCCTCATAAACAAGGGAGAGTCTTGGATTAGGCTTAACACCACCAAGCTCAAATATCTCAATATTATTTTCTTTTAGTGACTTGATTACCTTATCATAAACTCCAATTTTTTTAACTGAACCACCGCCAAAATGTACTAATACTTTTTTTGAGTATTTTAGTGCCTCAGAGCCAACAAATTTTTCAGTATCTTTACCAAAAATCATTTTTGTTGGTGCGGAAAATGTAAAATTATTCATTACTTAATTCACCCATCCTTTTTAAAGTTAAAGTTGTTTTACTTAATAATTAATTTTTGAAGCTCTTCTAGTGTTCCATTAAATACATTCATGTCAATAAATTTTTCACTACCCTCATATCCCTTAAGCCTAAATCTATTAGAAAATTGCCAAAACTCCCATTGATTATTATCTAGTACTGTTTTACGGTATACACTGCGAATCCAAATAGGGCATTCCTCGTCGAACTCGCCACTAATATATAAATCAAAGGTCTTTTCAGTGCAATAAATAATAGGATTTACTCCATATTTAGCTTTTATTGTCTCTATAAAGTCATTAATCTCGGAAACAACTGAATCCTTTTCAGGGTTAGTGGCTTTAAATTTACCATAAAATTCAATATTAATAACTGGTGGTAGATATCCATTAAGCTCTCCAACAGTATCAATGAAATTATCTGCTTGGTCTTTTCCTTTGCTTGAGAAGCTAAAGAAGTGATAGAATCCAACTAATAAATCTTTGTTTTTTGAGTTCTCATAGTTGTTTTTAAATTCGGCGTCCTTATATACAGAACCCTCAGTTGCTTTAATAAATATAAAATCAATAGGTTGATTTTCGAATACATCCCAATTAACTGTGCCTTGATAGTGTGAAATATCTGCACCTCTTACTGGGTAATCGCCTTTTGACGGATTGTTAAGAAATATTACCCCATGCCAAACTAGTAAAAAAAGGTTAAGACATATAATTAAAACAGCAAAAATAAGAATTCTTATAGTTAGTTTTCTTATTCGGTGTTTCTTTTTAGGCAAAACTATTTCTTCATCGTTTTCATAAGGTTTTTCACTCATATTACTCTCGTTTCACAACATATATTTGATTTTTTATCAATATCTTTTTGTATATCCTTGCAGTTTTCAAAGTTATGTTCCTCAAGCTGCTTTGAAACCATTTGGGTTATATTGTTAAATACTTGTTGATAAGCACACATACCAGATTTTCCTCTCGAACAAAAATCTGTATCAAGACATCTATTGAAATTGTATGTACCCTCAATTGTTTCAATAACGTCCTTTAGTGATATTTCGGAGGGCTCTTTTGCCAGCTGATATCCACCTTGGGCACCTTTAAAGGATTTTACAATACCCGCTGTCACAAGCTTTCGGAGTATTTTTAAAGAAAACCTTAATGTTACGCATGTGATTTCTGATATGGTTTTGGCATCAATTCTAATACCCTCTGCCGCAAGGCACGCAACTATTCTAACTGCATAATCGGATTCTAAAGTTATATGCATTGTTCTTCCTTTCGTTGTGGATTAATCTAAATAATCTCTAATCTTGTTACTTCTATTTGGATGACGGAGCTTTCTAAGGGCCTTTGCCTCAATTTGTCTTATTCTTTCACGAGTTACCTTAAACTGTTGTCCAACCTCTTCAAGAGTTCTTGAGCGTCCGTCTTCAAGACCAAAACGAAGTCTTAGAACCTTTTCCTCACGTTCTGTAAGTGTCGATAAAACCTGATTTATTTGTTCGTTTAATAATGTTAGGGAAGCCACCTCAGCTGGTGCTGGTGCGTCCTCGTCAGGAATAAAATCTCCCAAATGTGAATCCTCTTCTTCACCAATTGGTGTCTCAAGAGAAACAGGGTCTTGGGCTATTCTCATTATTTCACGAACCCTTTCAACTGGCATATCTAGCTCTGCTGCAATTTCATCAGGGCTTGGATCGTGTCCGTTTTTGTGCAATAATTGGCTTGAAACCTTTTTAACTTTAGTAATAGTTTCAACCATGTGAACTGGAATACGAATTGTTCTAGCCTGGTCAGCTATAGCTCTAGTTATAGCCTGTCTAATCCACCATGTTGCATAAGTTGAGAATTTAAATCCCTTAGTGTGATCAAATTTTTCAACAGCTTTAATAAGTCCCATGTTGCCCTCTTGGATTAAGTCAAGAAAGTTCATTCCACGACCAACATATCTTTTAGCAATAGAAACAACAAGTCTAAGGTTAGCTTCAGCAAGTCTTTGTCTAGCGAAAGAGCTTTTGTCTTCATCTGCACAATAAATTTGTTCAGCAAGAAGAATCTCCTCTTCAGCAGTTAGAAGAGGAACTCTTCCAATTTCTTTTAAGTAGATTTTTACAGGGTCGTCAATAGCGATACCCTCAGTAGAAAGACTAAGGTCAACTGTATCCTCACTTGAATTCTCACGAGGCATTAAATTCATAGAATCATCTGTTGTGATATCATCTATAATCTCAATGTTAAGTGCCGCACAGTTGTCATAAAAAGCGTCAATTTGTTCAACGTCATAATCGAGCTTTTCAAGAGCATCAGTGATCTCCTTTGTTGTAAGTTTTCCATTGGCTTTACCTTGCTCCATTAATTCATCAATAATATGTTTTTTGTCTGCTGCCATATGAATTCTCCTATCTTAATTTAAAATTCTTTATTTTTTAGTTTTTCTTAACCTATTTTGAATTGCCAGTAAATCCTCATCAGATATTTCTGCTCCAGAGTTAGATGTGCTAGAAATAATGTCTTGAGAGTTTAAAAGCTTGATGTAATCGCTTATGGTTTCCCACGTCTCAAAGTGATTTTTTGATAAAGCAATTATTTCGGATATTTTACCCATTTCTTCGGAAGAAAATTCATCATGAAAGGATGAAATAGAATAATCCTCTGCATTTATAATCTTATCAACTAGATTTATGTAGATTTTTCTGTTAATATCCGATATAAAGTGTTCCGCACTCAGAGAACTTCTTATTTTTTCGGCATGATTTGGATTTAAAAAGATATAGCTTAGTATACCTTTTTCAGCTTTAACCTCTCTTGGACGTAAGCTTTCATTTGGGTTTAGCTTGTCCTTAGGCTTGTTGTTAAAATTCAAGGTTTTGTTCCATTCACGCTTTTTATTGCTTCGTTCACTCTTCTTTATTATGGCTGAAATCTCTTGTTCAACAACTCCCTTTGCTACATTATTTTCACTTGCTACCTTTGATATGTAATACTCACGTTCGATCGGACTAGTGACACTAGCTAAAACTTTAAATACTCGTTTTAAAAATTCAATTTTTCCTAAATCACTGTCTAAATCAAGACCGTTTTTACATTTATTTATTTCAAAATTAATTGCACCATCAGAGTTATCGAGTATATGTTGGAAAGCAACAGAACCGAATTTTTGAATAAATTCATCAGGGTCCTTTGCGTCCTTCATCT
>JAAZIT010000421.1 GCA_012800685.1 Clostridiales bacterium | reverse complement strand
AGTGGCAGTGACTACGGGAGAAGATGTTGAATCATCTACCGTATCTTTGTGCCCACAAGCCGTTAGTGATAAAATCATGGAAACCGTCATCAACATTGCTAATAATCGCTTTTTCATAAATACCTCCTCATATTTTTCTTCCCAAGAAAATGATACCTTTATTATACTTTGACTGGTTAATAAAGTCAATAAATTAATGTAAAATAAGTCGAAATTAACACAATATTAAGCTTTGTATGTATTTTGTTAACTATTACTAGATTCTATATAAAATTTGACGGCGATTTTGTCTAAATATTTTTAGAAAAGTCTTGCAATATAACCATTTATATGATATACTATATAAGATATTAATATATGTCTAGGAGGACTAACATGTCAATTATACAAATTATCAGTGGAATTGTGTTGCTAATTGCTAGCGTCGTAATTATACTAGTTGTTCTAATACAAGAATCAAAAGAACAAGGTGGATTATCTTCAGCAATCGGTGGCAGTTCTAACGATTCATTTTACGGAAAAAACTCTGGAAGATCGAGAGATGCACAGCTTACTAAATTTACAAAAATCTGTGCTATTACATTCTATGTTGTAACACTAGCTGTTAACATAATTTCTCAAATTCTATAATGACTAGTTGCCTTGCTTAACGCAGGGCAATTTTTTTGGATTGTAAAAGCAATATTAAGTTTTCATATAAACTTTTGCAAATAAAATCACAAGGAGCAATGAATGAAAAAATATTTATCGCCAATAAAAAATATTGATTTTAAACTGTTTTATTCTCTTTTTGAGAACATAGATGATTCGTCTATTCTTTCGGTTTTGGAAGGGAAATTTGGAAATCTATATGCTGATAGCGAAACCTCTCCACAAAGTGCTGTGGCTAAGATTGGTGATTTCAATTATATAGTTGGTGTACCATGTAATATAGAAAATTTAAAAAGTATAATTGGGCAAGTCACTGTTGAAACTATACTTATATTTGATAAACAAGAATGGAAAAGCTATATTAAAAGCGAATTTAAGCTAATAGAATTTTATAGGTATGCCACTAAACCACCAAAAGAGTTTGACATAAAAAAACTTGAAGAGCTTTCAGGTAGAATAAATCAATTAAACGGATATACTTTAAGCCTAATGAATGAAGACGACTATAACTCTTTAAAAACAAATAGCTTTGGCAAGGATTTAACTGGAAATGCCCCAAACTATCAGGCTTTTAGTAGTAATTGCTTAGGGGTTCTAGCCAAATATAAAGGCGAAACTGTTGCTGGGACAAGCTCATACACTTACTATTCAAAAGGTATTGAAATACAAGTTGAAACTGATAAAAAGCACGGTGGAAAAGGGCTGGCAACAATATGCTCATCAGTATTTATACTGGAATGCATAAAAAGAGGGCTAACGCCACATTGGGATGCAGCTCACCTGACTTCACTTCATATTGCAAATAAACTTGGCTTTGTTTCACAAGGTGAATATAAAGCTTATCATATAAATACAAAAACGGAGGACTAATGAAAATTAATTACGAAGAACTGATTGTGAAAAAAATCAAAAAAAGCAAGACCCCTATTTCCTTTAAATTACTCTTAAAAAGCTGTCGTGAAAAGAATTTTGAGTTTGAAAAGTTCACAAAGGCTGTTGGAGAGCTAAAATCCAGTGGAAAAATTTCAGAGGACAATAGCGGATTTTCTATTCCAAGCAAAAAGGATTTAATTAAATGTGAGGTTGTTAGACTTAACAAGACCTTTGGATTTATTAAAAACATTGAGACAGGTGAAGATTTTTTTGTTGCTGGGAGATATTTTAAAGGCTCAATGCCTGGTGATATTGTTTTAGCAAGAACCTTTATTGGAAGAGGTGAAAAAATCGAAGCCGAAATAATAGAGGTTTTGGAAGAACATTATAACCAGTTTACTGGAAATATAGTATTTGAATTTGGAAGATTAAAGATTCTACCCGATTCACTTTCTAAGTTTCCAATGAACTTTGACAACCCATTTGATTTAAATATCCGTGATGGTGATAAGGTTATGGCGAAAATCACCAAACGTGGAAAAAGCCATAGCGACCATGTCTGCGAGCTTGTTTCAAATTTTGGAAGCTCACTAAAGGCAAGCGTCTGTGCTTTGTCTGTTTTAGAATTTAATGGAGTAACTCCCGTGTTTCCAAATGAAGTTATTGCTGAGGCGAGGGATGTTTCTTCACAAAGCACTGTTAGAAAAGAACTGCCTAAAAGACTTGATTTAAGAGATTTAAACATTTTTACCATTGACGGTGCTGATACTAAGGACATTGATGATGCTATTTCAATTGAAAAAACCAATAAAGGCTTTGCATTGGGGGTTCATATTGCTGACGTTTCATATTATGTAACACCAAAATCAGAAATTGACAATGAAGCATTTAAACGTGGCACAAGCGTGTATTATGCAAATCGTGTTATACCTATGCTGCCTAAAGAGCTTTCAAATGGAATTTGTTCACTTAATCCTAATGAAGAGCGTCTAGCATTTTCATGCCTAATGAACATTGATAATGAAGGAAACCTCATTGATTATAAATTTGCTAAGTCAGTAGTTTGTTCTAAGCTTAAGGGCGTTTATGCTGAAATTAATCAGATTTTAGCAGGAATAGAAACAGACGAAATTAAAGAAAAATACTCACCAGTTAGCGAGAATATAACAGCAATGTATGAGCTTTCAAAAATTCTAATGAATGCTAGAATTCAGCGTGGTGCGCCACAGCTTGAAAGCGTTGAAAGCAAGTTGATTATTAGCGAAGAGGATATTTGTATTGACGTTGTTCCAAGAAGCAGAGGTATTAGCGAAGAGATTATTGAAGATTTTATGCTTATGGCTAACCAATCTGCTGCTAGATTCGGTGTAGAAAATTCAGTTCCATTTGTTTATAGAATACATGAAGACCCCCCAACAGAAAAAGTTGATTCTCTAGTTGAAAACCTTGCACTTCTTAATGTACCTTTTGTTGTTAATGGGACTGTTAGTGCCAAAATGCTAAGTGATGTAATAAACAAAACTAAGAAAACCCCAGTAAGTCTTGTTGTTAACAATCTTGTTTTGAGATCAATGGCTAAGGCTAAATACTCTATTGAACCAATTGGACATTTTGGACTTGTGCTTCCAGACTATGCACATTTTACATCACCAATTAGGCGTTATCCAGACTTAACAATTCATAGAATCATGACAGATTTTCTAGCAAACGGCTCATCTTCTGGATGCATAAAAAAATATCAAAAGTTTGCCCATGCTTCTGCTGAGCAATCTACAAATACCGAAATGGTGGCTGTAAGGGTTGAGCGTGATTGCGAAGACTGCTATAAAGCAGAATTCATGAAAAACCACGTTGGCGAAAATTTTGAAGGTATTATCGTTTCAGTAATGGAATTCGGGCTTTTTGTTTCACTTCCAAACACCTGCGAGGGACTTTTGCACGTTGAAGAACTAGGCGAGGGTGAATACAGCTATGACGGTGCATCTTCACTTAAAAACATGAACACTGGCATGACTTACCGTGTTGGTGATAGCATTAAAATCAAAGTTCTTAATGCTAATGTAAGTAGCGGAAAAGTGGATTTTGGAAAAGCCGATTAGAGTTTTCCAAAACACAAAACAATACTAAATCTGAGCTACTAGCTTTAAGCTAGTGGCTTTTTTTATTAATTTTATATATAAATTGGAACACAAAAGGACTAACAATTAAAACTGAAAGTCCTTTAATAATTATCTTATAAATTATATGTTCTGACTTCGCAGTTGCCCATAAAAAAAATTAAAAACTCTTCAACTGTCATGTCGTTAAAATAAGATTCAATAACTCGGCATACACCACCGTGTGATATAAGTAAAATGTTTTCTCTGTAATATGTATCCTGAAGCTCGTCTAAAAAATTATATACTCTGTGGGAAAGCCTAAGGAGAGATTCGCCATATTCGCCCACCTTAGCACCAAACTGAATTTTTGCCATAGGAAAATCAGGGTGGTTTCTGTTCTCGCCTTCAAAGCTACCATAATCCCACTCTATTAACCGCTCATCTGTTACAAAAGTCGCTCCAATTTCGTCAGCAACTATTGTGGCTGTTTGAACAGCACGCTTAAGGGGTGAGGATATTATCATATCAACATCACCAAACATACGAATTTCTTTTGCTAATCGCTTTGCCTGCTCAATCCCATTAATTGTTAAATTAACATCACTTATTCCACAAATCTTGTTGTCAAGATTCGCATTAGTTTGCCCATGTCGAGTAGAATAAATCTTCATATGATAACCTACCTTCAAAAAGTTTTGTCAAGTTCAAAATATATATTGTAAAATTTATACAATTTGCTGTTAAATTAATATTAGCATTATTTTTACACTTAGTCAAGAATTTTATTGTTTAGTGGCTCTACAAATTAAAATAATAAAATCATGAGACTAAAAAGCCACAATTACAATAATAAAACTAGTAGCATTAACCTTAGTGTTTATTTTTTAATCCTTGCTATTATAAACTTCGATGCCAAATATTTTTATACCAGTACCCTCCGCATATCCTGTTTCAGATTCATCATCAAGCATATGGTACTTAGTTACTGAGTATAAAATTGCCTTGTATTCAACAGTTCCACCATCGTCATATCTAATTACAACAGGAATTAATGAAATTAAAGCCAAGACTATTACAATAGCGATAATTATCTTTTTCTTTATGCTAATTTTATTTTTCTTCATAGAGAATACCCCTTTAAAATAACAGTCTAAGCTATATAGTCTTTAAATTTAACCCTATTACATTATTTACTTATTTTTAATGCTATATAAATACATGAAATATAATTATGTATAATCCCATTACATATCGTAATATAAATTACTTTCCAATTTAATTATATACAAGAGTCTTGTCTCTGTCAAGAAAAGTCTAATAGCCATACTACAATTATGCATAATATTTATAACTTAAGCTTATATATAAAGAAAATAATAATTTATTATATTATAATGAAATGCAATTTTTAAAATGGTCAACAGCTTTTATCTTTACAAAGATATAAAAGTATGATAAGCTATACTCATAATAGTGATAATATTAAGAAAAATGCCTGAATTATGCTGTAAAAACATCTCATACAAATTTTAATTTTAAGCAGATT
>JAAZIT010000026.1 GCA_012800685.1 Clostridiales bacterium | reverse complement strand
TACTTATTTAACAGAGATGTTTATGAAATTGCTCCAAAGCAGAGGCTTTTGATTTCTGACAATCTCCGACAAGAGATGATTGAAATTTTTAGTGGCATGAATGTGTATGATAATAACTGATATTTAAAGGGTTAGCCCTCCCAAAAGGGAGGGTTTTATTTTTAAGTTTAATCTAAATACATAAATAGCAGGATTTAACACGATGGTGGCTTAATTTTGCAAATAAATATTTAGATATTAAAGAGGGTGTGCGTTATGGGCCTGTCACAAGACAACGCTCCTATATATGAAGCGTTAGTTAAACATAAGAGGAATAATGTAGTGCGTCTTGATGTTCCTGGTCACAAGGGTGGTAGGGGCAATAAGGAGCTTAGAGATTTTTTGGGTGCAGAGTGTATGAAGGCTGATGTAAATTCAATGAAGCCTTTGGATAACCTTTGTCACCCTGTTTCTGTTATTAGAGATGCGGAAACTCTTGCAGCAGAGGCATTTGGAGCAAATCAAGCGTTCTTTATGGTAAATGGAACAACTGCATCAGTTCAGGCAATGATAATGTCTGTTTGCAAAGCAGGAGACAAGATTATCATGCCTAGAAATGTCCATAGAAGTGCAATAAATGCTCTTGTTGTGTGTGGTGCAATCCCAGTATACATAAATCCTGGAATTAACAAAAAGCTAGGAATCCCTTTAGGAATGTCTGTTAGCGATGTTGAAAGGGCAATAAAAGAAAATCCAGATGCAAAAGCTGTTTTGGTGAACAATCCTACCTATTATGGAATATGCTCAAATTTATCTGAAATTGTAAGAATTGCTCATGAAAATGATATGCTTGTACTTTGCGACGAGGCTCATGGAACGCATTTTTATTTTGGAGACAATCTTCCTATAAATGGAATGAAGGCAGGGGCAGATATGGCTGCTGTATCAGTTCACAAAACAGGTGGAAGTCTTACCCAAAGCTCATTTCTACTATGTGCATCAACGGTTTCAGAGGGGTATGTTAGACAGGTTATTAACCTTACCCAGACGACAAGTGGTTCTTATCTTTTATTAGTTTCACTTGATTTAGCAAGAAAGAATCTGTATTTAAACGGAAAAGAGATATTTAAAAAAACAATAGCCTATGCTGATTATGCAAGAAGTGAAATTAACCGATTAGGCGGATTTTATGCCTTTGGGAAAGAGCTAATTGACGGAGACACAGTGTTTGATTTTGATAGCACAAAGGTGTCAGTGCACACGAGAGCCATGGGACTTGCTGGAGTAGAGGTTTATGATATATTAAGAGATGAGTATGATATTCAAATTGAATTTGGGGATATTGGAAATGTACTTGCTATAGTTTCGGCTGGGGATAGAGAGCTTGAAATAGAGCGTTTTATTTCAGCTCTTTATGACATGAAAAGAATTTATTCCAAAGACCCAACAGGAATGTTTGACCATGAATATATTAACCCTGTAGTTGTAATTCCACCACAGCAGGCTTTTTACAGCAATAAAAAATCATTGCCGATTGAAAAAAGTGCAGGGGAAATATGTGGTGAATTTGTAATGTGTTATCCCCCTGGAATACCAATTTTAGCACCAGGAGAAAAAATAACCAAAGAAATCTTAAGCTACATAGCGTATTCCAAAGAAAAGGGTTGCTTTTTAACTGGTACAGAGGATATGAAGATAGAAAACATAAATGTGGTTTCTATGCTTTAGTTTTGGCTTTAATTAGCTATAAAAGGAGGAAACATGATTAAAATAT
>JAAZIT010000420.1 GCA_012800685.1 Clostridiales bacterium | reverse complement strand
TATACGTTGAGGCTACAGCAGATGTATATAATTATTATCGTGAAAAAGGCATTTCTTTCTCGAACAAAGTAACCTTCTATACCGGCGAAACATCTGCTCATATTGTTGGTAGAAGATCTGCCTCAAATAGAAAATATACTAAGCTTGACAATCATGTTATCTCCCTTACAAACTTTCCAGGTATTATACCATATGATATCTGGTTGAAATGCCAGCATAAACTCGATAAAAATAAACAAATAAAAAACACTGGTAAAGGTAAATATACATGGCTTTCTGGATATATTAAATGTGGAAAATGTGGTTACGCTCTCTCTGTAAGAAAATATAAGGACAAATTTTATTTAAACTGTAGCGGGAGGACAAATCTTCATTTATGTGAAGTCAGTAGCTATAATATAAGTATAAAAGAAATTGAAGCTGCGGTTCAAAAAGAACTTGAAAGTATAATAGCCGAATGCACAGTGGATAAAAACCACTGTATTCCCACACCCTCAGAAAATCAGCAGAAAATTGATCTTACCAAGATAGATGAAAAAATAGAGAAGCTTATCGCTTCTCTAACTGAGGCTTCGGAAATAACCATGACTTACATAAATAAGGAAATTGAAAAACTGGATAAAAAGCGCAATGATCTTTTGAAAAATCTAAATTCCCCTAAGTATGAGTATCCTAATATGTTTAAAGATGTTGTATTTCATAAATTAAGCTTTGATGAAAAAAAGCTGCTAGTAAGTCAGTTTATTGTGAGAATCATGGTGTTCGATGATGAGATTGAGATTGTTTGGAAGGTATAGATTGCCCTGTGAAATTCTGTTGCAGAGTAAGTATTAATTATTATTACAGCATACTCTCTTTTTTCTTTCTAATTCAGATATCAAGAACATTTACTTTAACCCCATTCAAACCCTTGTATTTCCTGGTTTTCAAGTTGTTGCGTACAGGGATTCCCTTGATTGGAAGGACTATGGAGCTGATAGCATTGTTAAAAAGTGTACAACACATAAGAATCTAGGCAATGGATCAATAATACTTATGCACAATGGAGCCAAGTATACACCTGCGGCTTTGGAAAAGGTTATTACTGGGCTTAAGGATCAAGGATATAAGCTAGTACCTATATCAGAACTGATTTACACAGATGAATATACAATTGATCATACTGGAAAGCAGCATAAAAAATAAGCCAATACTATTTACAGTTTGTGAAGAAAGGTCTGGTTCCTAAGATGGATTTTGTTCAAAGTAGTTCTTATAATAATTTGATTAAAGCTTTAGAGGATAGCTACAAAGCTAGTGGGAAGCAATTACTATTTAGCAAAAAGGCTAATCAGGATAATCTAATACAAGTAAGCTTTCAATTTGATACCAGCTCAAGAAACAATGAATTTATAGCCGAGCGATTACATAGGGAATTGTATGGGGAAGATACCAGCACTCTTGATAATCTTATAGAAGCTAGTAATGAAAGTTTGGAAGAAAGCAGCGAATATAGGGAGTATTCAAGAATAGCTATGGAAGAAGGGTATGATCGTTTGGCTTCTTTATTTAATGGTATAGCCAATATCAAACTAAATCACAACACAGATTTCAATATACTTATCAGAGATATCAGAAACAATCAGTTATTATGTAAACCTAGTGAAGTATTGTGGATTTGCTTAGGCTGTGGCAATATACTTAGTGGATTATGCGCCCCTGAAATCTGTCCTGTATGTGGTTATCCTCAAGGCTATTATGAATTGCTAAGCTATCTTTGATAGTTTAGCAATATTTATTATTAATACTTATTATGGCTTTTCTATTTTTACCCTATTAAAATACAGATTACAAATCCTACTTTCCATTTGTTTTGACAAAAATAAAGTAATTAATATCTAAAAGTTCAAAGTTCTTAATATTTTAGTGGACTATATTATAAATAGATGTTAATCTCATATTATGATTAGAGCGTCAAAAGCCCTTCTCAATAATCCACAGTGGCAATTTATACAAAGCAAAAGAACGAATGCGCCTATGAAAATGTATTAGATATTCTTTTATCTTATAATTAGTGTTATATCATAAAACAGATCTGTTTGAGGGTCGCGAGTTATCTGTTTTATGATATGTTCAACG
>JAAZIT010000419.1 GCA_012800685.1 Clostridiales bacterium | reverse complement strand
TTTTGCTTTCTTTTCCGTCAATTATTACGCCTAAATACATATGATTGTAAAATCGATAGTTACGAATTTTCGCAATAACTCCAGTTCCCTTAAAGTTTATTCGAATGCTGCTTCCAGCGTAGTAAATTTTTGGTTTATTTACATTTAAAAAATCAATTCGTCCTGTATAATAAATGTTGTTATTAGATGGCATTAAAGTCATAATATCAAACCCTCCTATATTATTATGTATACGTTACACATATCATAGCGTTTTTTTGTGAACAGTTAAGGAGGAATTCACCAATTTTCTTTGAATAGGATTTTTTTAATAAAAACAGCTTGAAATATAAGAAGAAATTAGTTATAATTTATATGTTAAGCTAATAAAAAATTATATTATAAATTTAGAAAGAGGTAATAAAATGAAAAGAATATTAGCCATGGGTGTTGCACTGACTCTTATGCTGTCAATGCTAACAGCTTGTAGCAAAGATGATGATTCTACATCTAAGGACAGCTCTTCTGGAGCAACAACCACAACTGAAAACGAATCGGAGGAAGAGCCAGTTCCAACAGTACCAGTTGATATTACACAAGGAGCAACAGAGGATATGTTAAAACGTTCTGTACTTAATGAAGGCGACCAATCAAGACTAGCTGAAAAAGTAAGCTATGCACTTGAAAATAAAGAAGAAATTACAAAAATATGCTTTCTAGGTGACTCTATTACGGCTGGTTCAGCTGCTTCATCTAGTGGTAACCAATATACAAGACAATTCGGGACATGGTGGGAAGAAAATGTTAGCTATTTTGTTGATGTAATAAATGCTGGTATTGGTGCAACAGATTCATATTTGGCTGCACACCGTGTTGAAAGAGATGTTCTTTCACAAGAGCCTGATATTATCTTTATTGAATTTATTAACGATGTTGATAATGATTTTTACAAATCAGCAATGGATAGCTTAATTAGAAGATGCTTATCAGCTAAAAACAATCCTGCTGTAATACTAATCGAAATGACAATGGAAGATGGAACAACTCCACAGATATCTCATTCAGAGGTTGCTAAGGCTTATGATGTACCAGTAATCTCATACCATGATGCAGTTATGCCAGAGATTAAAGCTGGAACACTACAGTGGACGGCTATTTCACCTGATAACATTCACCCAAATGATGCTGGACATATTCTTTTGGGACAGCTTCTAACTGATTACACAAATAATGTTATGAAAAACATTGATACTATTGATAAGGAAGTTAAAGCTTTTGATAAGGAAGCTGTAACAGCTGATCCATATAAAAATGGTTCAATTGAAAATCGTCAAAGCGAAATCGTTAGTGTGACTGATGAGGGTGCTTTTACTGAGGTGGTTGAATTCCAAGGAAAGTTTACTGATGGTTGGGGAACAAAAGCAGGTGGCTCAATAACCTTTGAGGTTGAGGCACAAAATATTGGTATGCTTTACAATAAGTCCGTTGACGGTACTTATGGAACAGTAAGTATCATAGTTGATGGAAAAGAATTAAAGCCAATTAATGCTGACTTTACAAATGGTTGGGGCTCATATGCTTGTATGGAAGAATTCTATACATCTGATGCACCAGCAAAGCATACAGTTACAATAACTGTTACTGATGAAACAAAGCCTAATTTTGATATTTACAGCTTATTAGTTTCATAATATATTATAATAAATAAAGCAGATTTTCTTTTTTGAAAATCTGCTTTTTATTTTTATAAAGGTTTTTTGAAAGTGTAAAAAAGCCAATATCAATGTCATTTCCATGTCTATCCTTAGATGGGAGAATTAAGGAATTAATAAATCCAAGCTTTTTCGCTAGACTTAAAGATGAGGTGTTTTTCATATCTATTTGTGCCGTTAATCGAATATAATTTGTATGAGTAAACATATAGTCAACAACAGCCTTGCAACTTTCAATTCCATAGCCGTTATACCGATAGCTAGGGTCTAAGTACCATGACATTTCACCAATTTTGTCATCTAATTCAGGCTCAATACTAATATCCCCAATTAAAATGTCATCCTTAAGTATTACCCAAGAAATAAATCCAGATTTTATTATTTTTAAAATGTATGGAGCTATGTCGTCAACGGTTTTTGGCATAAAATCAGTAGCAAAAAGCTTAATTTCAGGTTTAAGAAGATAAACCATGCTTTCATGGTCCACAGCTTTCAGCTCACGAAGCTTAAGTCGTTTAGTTTTAATTATAGGGGCTAACATTAAATATCACTCCATCTAAATATTTTTGTTGTAGCATTAATCTACTGTTAAATAATAAAAATTGCCAGATTTTTCTGGCAATTTTTTATTGTCTAAATGGCATCAAAATATTTAAATGTTTCGCTATCGCCAAAAGCTGCATCTCCTACTCGAATAATTATACTTGTATCAGAAAGGTCTGTTGTATTGTTTTTACCGCAAAGTAAAACTAAAAAATTATAAAATATTTCGTCTTCTACAAAGTTATAAAAATAAGTGCATTTTATTTCAACCTTGTCTTTTAAATTTTTATAATCCTCTTTAGAAAAATCTTTCCCCAAAGCCCTTTCCATGCTTTCTAAAGATATATTCAAATTATAACAACTATTGCCATTATGCGTGTATTCTAAAATAAATAAATCTGAGCTATCGTCATACGTTAAATCTTTAATTATAATACTGCTCTCTATTTCTGATGCATAACGGTTATTATTGTCTAAATAAAAGCCAGTGTTATTAAGGTTTATTTCTTTTTCGTCATCTATCATAACACTTAAATCTGACAGATTAATAATTAGGGTTGAAAGAGTGTTATCGTCAGAAGGATATAAAACCGTTAACGTATTTTCTGAGGAATTAGAAGAGTCCGAAACCCGCATAAATCCTGCATTAGATCTAAAGTATATATCAGAATTAGTTATTTCTGAAAGATTTATGGTTTGATTGTTGTAGGTAAAATACATTTCATGGTCTATCTCTGTAAATGTACAATATGAAGAATAAACCATAGAGGTTGTACCTTCTTGCCCATTTATACTAAATTTCATATCATTAATAGAATACAATAATGCTTCAATTGGAGTGAGGGAATAACCTGATATTTCTTTAACCAAATTATTGTTGCTAATTTCACAGGTATAATTAATAGTATGATTGTTTTGGCTTACGGCTATCACAATGTCACCACTAGGCTCAGACATAAATCCATAGTAATTAGCTAAACCATTATCCCAGTTAAAATTAAATTGTGATGGAAGTTCAACACATGTTATATTTCCAGTTTCAGGGTTAAAAGCATTGTTTGAAACAAAATAGCTTGATTCGCCACCATATACGCTAAAAATGTGTCCTGCTGGAGTGTATGTGCAATAAATCATATAATTATTATCAACGAAATCACCAAAATTAGATACGGTTAAAAAGTTGCCTGTGGGCGGATCTTCACCTTCGCATTCTGGAAAACCAGGTAAAGCAATACATTCATTATAGTAGGTTTGTATTAAGCTTATTATGTCATCCTCAGAAGCTTTTTGGCAATCAAAATCTTTAGGGTTGTAAATAAAACTAGGAAAACCGTCAGTTATGCTTACAGAAGTTTTATTAATTATTTCACTGTCTTCAATATTACTATATCCCGAATTAGAATCCGCAGGATTCTTAGAGTCTAAATGGTACTCAGAGTTAGATGCATAACTACTATTATTTGTGTCTGAAGAATAAAAAGGCAGGTTTTTATTTAGATTGACTAATGAACCAATTGCAATTGCTACAGCAATGCAGCAACAAATCACGGCACATACTCGTCCATAGCTGTGGAATTTAATTTCATTTTGTTTTTGGTCAATGAGGTTTTTAGTTTGATTAATAAGCTCTTGAGATGGCTTCATTTGGCGATTCATTGATTGTGTTGTTTTTTTATTAATCATCGTTGGTATTCTCCTTTCGAAACTTGTCAGTTATCGATTGTCATTGTGATTAGGCTTCGAGAGCGTCAAGAATCTCATTATGTTTATCTAAGGATTCTTTTAGCATTTTTCTCCCTCGGCTAAGCCTTGTTCTTACGGTGCTAGGTAATACTTTTAAAACTTTAGCAATTTCATCTGTTTGATATCCCTCAAAATAAAACAGATGAATTACCCCGCTGTATTTTATTGGGAGCCCTGAAATGGCGATATGTAAAAGACTTTCCTCGGGGAACTCAAATGTAATGTCTTCACATTCTTCAAAATCAGCTCGGTATCTTGCAAATGCTGTTGTGCGATATGTCTTGCATAAGTTGATTGTAACACGAACAAACCATGCTTTTTCGTGTTCATCAGATGAAAAAGAATGCTTTTTTTTAAAGTACCTAAGAAATACTTCTTGAAAAATATCATCTGCATCTGTGCGATTACGTAATTGATTAAGAGCTACTCTATATATAAGAGATGAATATTTTTCAATAATTAAATCTGGATTTTGGTTGTGCATTCTAAACTTCCTTTCTATAAATAATAAGGTTTTTTAGTCCTTCTATAAATAATACTATTCAAACTATTAAATTGTAACATATATTTATTTTATTTTCAAACACTTTAGATGGAGTTAAAAAGTGTTTTAGCAGTTTTTAGTTGAAAATACTAGACTATTGTCTCTTTTTGTCTAAATGTCACATAAGCGTATAAATTGTAATATTTTGTCGAATGCAGTCATATTTACGTTATAATATTAGTTTATATTCCAATTGGTTATAATTATAGTCATTTTTTAACGAAAAAGGTCGAAAGTTTGTGCTGTAAAATTTGACTTTTTTGAAAAATGCTATTGCTTTTTAAGGCTAATTATGGTAATATAAGTTTTGGGCGGGCATGACCACAAATTTATTTGGAGAGTGATATTATGACTAACAAGGTAAAAATACTTATTGGCGATGATAGTGCTGAATTCGGGGTTGCTTATGCAAATTCATTAAGGGCAATGGGATTCTATGTGATAGCACGTCAGAAGGACGGAAGTTTATTGCTGGATGCAATTAAAAATGAACAGCCTGATGTTGTTATAGCTGATGCTGTTCTACCGAATCTTGATGCGATTGAGTTGTTGAAAAGAATAAATAATGGTAATTTTAAAAAACCAAAATTTATTATAACAAGCTCGTATGATAATCCTTTTATGGAAAAATCAGTTATGGAAAATGGCGCATCATATTTTCTATTAAAACCTTTTGATATCAATGTATTGGGTGAAAGAATTAAATCCCTAATGGGATTAGACTCAAAAATTAATGACGGGTCTATAGGGAAATCTTCAACTAACTTCAGTATTGATATGGTCGTAACAGACATTATTCATCAGATAGGAGTGCCAGCACACATTAAGGAATATCATTATTTAAGAGAAGCAATAATTCAGTCGGTGTATAATGATGAGATGCTAGAAAGCGTAACAAAACTTTTATATCCAGCTGTGGCTAAGAAGTACAACACCACATCTTCAAGAGTTGAAAGGGCAATTCGCCACGCTATTGAAATTGCATGGGATAGAGGAAGTATTGAAACCTTAAATAGCTTTTTCGGTTATACAATTAACACTGGAAAAGGAAAGCCAACAAATAGTGAGTTTGTGGCACTTATTACTGATAAAATCAAGTTAAATTACAAGAGCGCACTATCAAGCATTAGTGCGAATGTCTAGCTATCATTAGAAATGAACTAAACAAAAAGAACAAACACAAAAAACCCCCTATGGTCAAAATAATGAACCATAGGAGGTTTTTATGTTTTTTTATATTAATCCTTGTAAGGAGAAGTGATTGCATCTACAAGATTAGGGAATTTCCAAGTTTTCTCGTTTCTGATAAGAAGACCAAAGTTTTCGCCTTGTCCTATAAATCCACCGTTGTCCCACCAAACGCAAGGAACACCATATTCCTTAGCTTTTGATATGTAGTATGTTGCACAAGCCACACGCTCATCGATATTGGTTGAAAGATCTTCTTTTATCTTGCTAACCGAACCAAACTCACCAATTATTACAGGAATATTTAGAGATAGAAAATTCATTTCAAGAGATTCAAAAAGCTGGTCAATTGGTTGAGTGTCAGAAGAATTATCTACGCTCCATTGGTCAGTTCCAGATGGGTTTAAAGCAAAATCATAAGGAGTATACGCATGAATAGATACAATAATTTTGTTGTCGCCCTCAGGAACAACTAAGTCTCTCATAGCTGCTGATGTTGAGGAAGCAGCATAGGTAGGAATCATAAGATGTCTTAGCTTGTTGTTTCCACCTGAATTTCTAACTGTTTCAACAAAAGCGGTGTTAAATTGATTTACGACTGCTCTTGATTTTGTATCTCCACCAGTCCATTCAATTGCTGTTCCTTTTTGTCTAGGCTCATTTAGCCCCTCAAATATTAAATGCTCGTCATAGCCTTTAAAACGCTCAGAAATCTGAGTCCAAATTTTAATAAGCTTTTCTTTTCCCTCTTCTTGTTTTTCTTCAGAAGGGAAATGCCATTCTTCATGGTGAATGTTTAAAATAACAAACATGTCATTATCAATACCATAATCGACAACTTCTTGAACTCTGTTAAGCCAAGCCTCATCAATGACAAAGTTTTCGTCAACGTGATTTCCCCAAGTTGTCGGAACTCTTAAGACATTGAATCCAGCGTCTTTAACTACTTTAACCATATCTTTTGATGTTTTAATGTCATTACTCTGCCAAGAGGTTTCTGATTCAACTCCTTCTCCGCCAGTTGCATCAAGAGTATTACCCAAATTCCAGCCAACTTTTAGTTCTTTAACTAAATCAAATGAGGAAATGTCTCGAATTTCTTGAGCAACTGGATTGTCTTTTTTGTCTTTGTCGCCACATGCCGCTAATGAAAGGCACATAGTAGCTGCTAAAGCAAAGCTAATGATTTTTTTTATTTTCATAATACCTCCAAAACCCTCCTTTAGTTTCTTAGTTTCTAATATTTTTAGTCACTGAAATAGAAGAGTTAACTTTTTTGTGATAAGATTATTTTACACTTATAATTAACTTATGTCAATAACAACGTTTTCACATGATAGTAATAAAAGAAATTTTCACAAAACTATCTTATATTAATCCAAAGCTTTACACAGTTAATAGGTAATATTATACATGGAGACAGCAATAGTAGGTAGTAAATAATAAATAACTAGCTAGTAATTAGTGTTAAATAATAAGTAAACCAAATATATAAATAATATTTCTATAACTATAGCTGTTTAATATAAATAAAAAGAAGGGTACTTTCTAGCGAGAGTGCCCTTCGACTATTGTAATTATTATTCTTTTAAAATCTTAATTTCCAAATCTCTTTGAGTTAATGCCCTTGAAAAATCTTCAAAGCTATTTATTTCCGTTTCACAAGCTACAGCACAAAGCTTGTCATCGTCAAGGTGGTGACAATCTGAGCCACAAATTCCTGCGATATCATAAGCCTGAGCGGTTATTTTAGCAAGATCATTTGCACGTTTTGTGTTTTTGGCATTATAAATTTCAACGCCGTCAACATATTCAGGAACAAGTCTAAAGGTATCTATATATGGTGCTTCACGGTATGGATGTGCATGAATAACTAAGCCACCATGCTGATGTACAAAGTTGCAGTATTCCACAGGCTCCATGTTAATTATTTCAGGGTGGTCGATAAGAGTTTCTTTTGTTATTCCATAAGTGAGAAATTCGGTGCTTCTATAGTTAAATTCCAAACCAAAGAAAACCTTTAAACCGATTTTGTCACCACGGCGTTTTGCGTTTTCGTATCCTTCGTAAAAAAGATTAATTTTTTTCTCCCAAGCTTCATAGGGAGCAATTACATTTATATGAGAATTACCATTAAAAAAGTGGTCGGTTATAAAAATCCCGTCATATCCTAGTTTTTTAAATTGATCTGCTTGCTCTGCACCAGTTGCACTAGCACAGTCGGATGCTTCTGCGGTGTGTAAATGCGTTTCGTATAAAAACATTAAAATCCTCCAATTGTATTGTTACTATTATTATAAAGTATTAATATTAAGTATGCAATAAGAAATAATTAATGAAATAAGCTTTAAAATTATTCTTTTAATGATATTATTGCTTGTGCAATTGACAATGTACTTTGTTTATTATATAATTACTTAGTATAGCAAAAACAGGATTAAAAAGGGAGATAAGCTAATGCTTTCAATTATTATACCAAGCTATAATGAAGAGGAAAATGTGACAAATACCGCAAATGTAGTTGTGGGTATTATGGAACAGAACCAAATAGATTTTGAACTGATATTTATAAATGACGGTTCAACTGATAATACATGGGAAAAGCTAAAAGAGCTTTCACATAATGATAAAAGAATTATTTCTATTAATTTCTCAAGAAACTTTGGAAAAGAGTCTGCTATATATGCGGGACTTGCTAATGTTTCAGGTGATTGTGCAGTACTTATGGACTGTGACCTTCAGCACCCTCCAGAGACTATTGTAGAGATGTATAGTATATGGAAAAACAATGATGTTGATGTGGTTGAGGGCATAAAAGCCGATAGAGGGAAAGAAAAAAAGGCTTATAGAGGCTTTGCAAAGTTGTTTTATAAGCTTATTCACAAAGCGTCAGGAATAGATATGGCTGATTCATCAGATTTTAAGCTTTTGGATAGAAAAGTTGTTGAAAGTCTAAACGCAATGCCAGAAAGATTAACTTTTTTCAGAGCTCTCTCAAGCTGGGTTGGTTTTAAAACAGAAAAGGTTTATTTTGAAGTGGCTGAAAGACATTCAGGAGAATCAAAATTTACAATAGGCACACTTATAAAATATGCCTTTAGTTCTATAACATCATTTACAAACCTTCCTATGCAAATTGTAACTGGGTGTGGAGTTGTAATATTTCTTTTAGCATTAATTATGGGAGTAAATACTCTTTATAACTATATTACTGGTAATTCAGATGCTGGATTTACAACAGTAATTCTTCTAATTTTGCTTACTAGTAGCATATTAATGGTTAGCTTAGGAATTATTGGATATTATTTGTCAAAAATATATGATGAAATTAAACATCGTCCAAGATTTATAATTAGAGATATCGAAAACTCTAAGAGGGATAAAAAATAGAAATTTCTAAATTGAAAGGATATATTTATAATGAGTGATACTCCACAATTAACTGCACCAAGGAATGCTTTAAAGGATAAGAGTCCTAATAAATTTTTGTCTAAGGTACGAAAATGGTGTTATGATAAAAGGTTATATTTTCTAGTATTTATAATACCGGTGGTAATTATGTTTATTGCATATGCTGTTTTTGGTATTTATCCATTCGGTGATGACTCTGTACTAATACTTGATTTAAATGGACAGTATGTTTATTACTATGAAATGCTAAGGGACGCATTTTGGGGCGAGAGAAGCCTTATATATAGCTGGAGCAGAAACCTGTCTGGTGAGATGTTTGGAGTATATGCATATTATCTAGCGAGTCCATTTATGATAATTATCTGTATTCTTCCAAGGGCGTTAATGTTAACCTCTGTAATGATTATGCAGCTAGCTAAAATAGGGGCATCAGCTGTAACATTCATGTTCTTTTTAAAGAAAAGAGGAACAAAAAAGACAACCTCCCTTATAATGTTCCCAATACTCTATGCACTTATGTCATATATGGTGGTTCAGCTAATGGATCCAATGTGGCTTGATGGCTTAGTGTATTTGCCGCTGATTATGTGGGGTGTCCATAGGCTAGTTGACGAGCAAAAGGTTTTGCCGTTTATTATTCCACTTGCATTAATGTTTGTGGCTCATTTCTATATAGGATATATGATAGGATTTTTTACTTTTCTATATTTTATATATGCCTGTCTTTCAAAGGAAGGTAGAGTTCTTCCAAAAAACTTTATTGTGGTGTGCTTTAAATTTTGCGCTGGAACAATAGTGGCAATAATGTGTGCGGCATATGTCATTATTCCGGTTTATAACTCACTACAGCTAGGTAAATTAGAATTCTCCGTACCTGATTTTACAATAAGAACTCAGTTTACATTTGTACAATTTATTTCAAAAATGTTCCCATTAAGCTATGATACGGTGTATCCATCTGGACTGCCAATGGTTTTCTGCGGAACTCTAACACTTATATTAATACCACTATTCTTTTTAAACTCAAAGATTTCTGTAAAAGAAAAGGTATCAAAGGGAGTATTAGCGTTAGGTCTAGTACTTTGTATGTGGATTTCTCCAGTTGATATGGCATGGCATGGATTTCAAGTTCCAAACTGGTCACCGTACAGATATTCATTTGTTGTTTCCGCAATATTTATACTAATGGCTGTATCAGCCTTTGAAAATCTTGACGGAATAAAGGGGAAAGATTTAGGTGCAACAATATTTGGTCTTTTCATACTGGTTGTTTATTATGAAAATGAGGGACTTGAAAATCTAAAGGCATTTAGAACGATTGTTAATGACGGTAAAGAAAAGGTGATTCCACAAGGCCTGCTGGTTGCAATGATTGCTCTTGTTTTGTATTACATTACGCTTCATGTCATAAGAACAAAAAATAAAAGGGTTACGGCTATTGCATCAACATTATTAGTTGCTTTTGTTTGTATTGAGATGTTTGCTAATTCCCTCGATACCCTAGAGAAAAATGACAAGGGGATTAATTCAGAACTTGATGGTTATACAGGGTTATCTTATTCAACATATGAAGGCTATACGCCTTACATGAAGGAATTAAGAAGTGTTGTTAAACAGGTTGAGGAATCAGACAACAGTTTTTATCGTATGGAATCAATGTTTCATAGAACTGTTAATGATCCAATTGGCGTTGGCTATGCAGGTTTAACTCACTCAAGCTCAACTATGAACGCACCTGCGCTAACAATGCTTAAAAAATTAGGATATGCATATGGTGGGCATTATACAAGCTATAAGGGCACAACGGAAATCACTGACGCAATCTTTAATATAAAGTATTTATTGGAAAGAGATGACGATGACCATCGTTCCCAGTATTTTGTTCCAGCTAGTTATAATTTAAAATATACTTCTACAGAAACTCTTTCAAATATAAATGTATATGAAAATCCAAACGCCTTGTCAGTAGGAATTGTTGGTAGTAAGAGAGTAAACGAATTAGTACTAGATGACTTTGACCCTTTTACAAACCAAAACAATCTTATGAACTATTTGTTGGATACAAATTCTAACATGAGTTATTTTGATAGAATATATCCTGAGTCAACGGATAGAGAAAATTTGTCCACAGCTGGTGTAAGTGAAGGGCATACAAAATACTATTATGAGAACGAAGAAAACTCTGAATGTCATATTGATTATAATTTTACGATGTATGGTAATGGACCAATGTATATGTTCTTGCCAACTGAGTATGAAAGAAAAGTTAATGTGTGGGTGGCTTCTTCTCTAACTGAGGATGTGCCTGAAGACAGCGAAAACTTTAATTTTGTTGGTTCTTTCTTTACTGGAGGGGACTATTCTATTTTGAGATTAGGAAACTTTAGCGATGGTGAATCAATAAGGGTAAGAATATCAATTCTTCAAGATGAATATCTGGCATACTGGAAAGATGAGATTTTCTGTACAATAAATCAAGAAAATTTCCAAAATGCAATTGCTGAGCTAAAGACAAGAACATGGAATATTACCGAGCATACAGACACTTACTTAGAGGGTACTGTACAAGCTGAAGAGGATCAAGTTCTATTTACAACAATTCCATATGAGCCAGGCTGGACAATTAAAGTTGACGGCAAAGAGGTTACGCCTGAAAAATCTATGGATTCGTTAATAACTATCCCACTAACAGCTGGAGAGCATACAGTGACAATGAAATTTTGGCCAAACTATTTAACTCAGGGTATAATAGTGAGCTGCTGTGGTCTATTGGCTTTAGCACTTGTGTTCGTGTTTGAATATAAAAACGGAAAAATAATTGATAAAATTATAAATAAAGAAAAGTCACAAGCTTCGACAAAATAACTGTTGACACTGTCAGAAAAATGATATATCATAATTGTAAAGACATTTTAAGGAGCTATGAAAGGACAGAAATTTATGAAAAAGAAAATATCTAATACAAGAGGATTTCCACTAGTAATGATAATAATAGGATTTTTATTATCAGCCATTTGTGTTTCGCAAGAGTTTATAGCCATGACAGCGTATAATAAGCTGTTTACAAACCCAAGTTATGATTATGTACTAATGAGAAGACAATCCCAATTTTTTAGCATATATAATTCTGCTATTATATTATTTGTTTTATCATTTGTAATAATGGTTATGTTTATTGCAGGGGCTAGGAGAAAAACCACAGGATATAAAGAAGGAGTTCTAATTGCTTTTTTTGGAACAGCAATAGCAATCCCATCTCTTTTTAGGACACTTTACTTTTTAGGTTCTTCAACAATAAAAAATCTTTCTAGTCTTTCTGATGGGGATAAATATAGAGCAGTTAATGAATTAATATGCTATGCTGGACCAATTTTAGTTTGTTTATTTATTTTCTTAGCTGGTTTTGGCTTGATAATAAAGGTTAAGACTTCAAAGGCTTATGCACAAATAATTGATTCACCTGTACAACCTGTTAAACAACCAAATTCAGCACCAGTAGCTTCTCAAAGTACAATACTAAATAATAGCAATACTCAATCAGCTTTCAATAAAGCAGCAGTTCCAACTGTTGCTCCATCACCAGTAGAAGTATCACCAATGACAGAAACAATAATATCTTCAGAGCCTGTTACGGTGTTAGATGTAGATGCAGATAATGACACTAAAGAAGAGCAGGTAATTGAGACAGAGCCAATATTAAATAATATTATATGTTCAAAATGCGGAAAAGAGCTAGCAGCTGGAACAAAGTTTTGCCGAAACTGTGGTGTAAAAATAGAATAGTAAAAAGGGAATAGCCTAAGGCTATTCCCTTTTTTTATCTTTATTTATATATGCAAGCAAGAGTTAATAAGCGTGTCTGTGGCTCTTAAGCATTCAATATAGTTTTCAGAAAGAATTGAATCAGTCGTGCCATATTTTTCATTAAACACGCTAATTTCGTCCCATTGAGCTTTTTCATATGATGTAACCAGCTTAAATATATCAGCATATACATCATTAGGCTCTCCAGACAACCCTTTTTTAATGTTGTCTGATACTGGTAGCTCCTCAGCATTTGAATCAGATAGATAAACCTCTTGTTTTGGTATAAGAGATACTAGTCCCATTAAATAAAGTTCTTTTCTATTAATATTAGGACAATTAACATAGTCGGCAAGAGATTCGCAAAATCTCGCTCTGAAAAATGCTAACAAAACTAGGTTTTCGGGTACAGGTGAATCAAGTTTTTGGAGGCTCATAAGATAAATAAATTCCTTGCTCCTTTTTAGCCCTATTGTAGATATTGCCTGATGAACTGATGAGATTTTTCCAACATATTTTTTTCTTGAGTTGTCTATGACAGTGTTAACATATCTTAATAAATTTACTGTCATTACAGCATCCTGTTCAATAATCTCTGATATAGTTTCTATTGTCATAGTATTCTTGTTGTATTTGTCCATAAGCTTGTTAAATGTATGCTTCATTGGCATGGTAATAGTGTTTTTTATAAGAATGGGCTTAGCAAAATAAAACCCCTGTATATACTTTGCCCCTAAGCTGTGAGCAAGGTCTAAGGATTCTTTAGTTTCAATTTTTTCCGCTAAAATAGTTATTGATAGTTTTGCACAGATATTGGCAGTTCTAAGGATATCTTCCTTTTTTGTATTAAGAAAATCAATTTTAACAATATCGGCAATCTCAATTAAAGGTGCGGTTTCATCTGTGTAAACATAATCGTCTAATGCAATTATGTAGTCTTTTGATTTTAAATCTCTGCAAGACTCAAGAACCTCGTCAGTTGGACTAACAGTTTCTAAAATTTCAATAATTATAGTCTCTTTAGGCAATAAATAAGCAGTCTTATTGAGAATAAGATTCTCAGTAAAATTGATAAATAATTTTTTACCGTCAACAACCTGAAGAAGATCATTACTAAAAAAAGTGTTTACGATTACTTCAGCAGTAGACTGGTCGCCGTCATTTCCTGAATATATGTCAGGATAAGGCATTTTACGATAAAGAAGCTCGTATGCCACTATTTTATTATTTAAATCAAAAATTGGTTGTTTTGCAAAATAACTCTCCATTTTCTCGCTCCATTTTTAATTTATATTTGTTATTATTTTAACATACCAAAGGTATAAAATCAACTAATTTGACTAATTAAATAAAAGTTTATTGAAAATAGACAAAAATGTTAAGTAATTAAACTAATTAATTGTTAAAACAAACTTTCTCTTATATAAGATATTTAAATGAGTAATATTAACAAAAAATGCAAGCAACATTAGTTGCTTGCATAAAAAGAATTTTCTTAATTATTTGAAGATAATTACATAGGTTCTATAATTATCTTTTATTTGGTTTAACTTTAAATAGGATACCAAAAGCCATGATAGCTATTGGAAGTACAAGACAAACCTCTAAACCAGTTTGGGCTGGCTTTGTTGTTTCGGTTGGTTTTTTATCATTAATTGGTTTGTTATCTCCCACAGGTTTATTATCTTCTTCAATTGCTTTTTCAAGAGCTGAGTATGAAGCGTCAAGTTCAGATTGAACAGAATCTAAATTTGATATTACAGCTATTGCGTTTTGACAATCCACTTTATTAGTGCCTGCTAGTGCTTTTGCAATAAGAACTGTCAAGTTATCTCTATTTGTTTCTGGAATAATTGAAGCAGAACCGCCAGTTGCACCTTCCCATTCCCATCTTGAGTCGGTGCCCAAATCAGCACCAGATTCATAGATTGAAAACTGCATTCTAATAACGTCACCATCTACAGGTGCATAAGCGTCAACACCAACCATAGAAGATTTATTGTTTACAAAAAATGAAAAACCTGCATTAGTTGTATAGTCAAACTCTGAAAGATAGCCAGTAGTAGTCCTGTCAGTTAAATCCTCAACCTTTAGAACGGTTTTTAGGCTGTCTGATAGATTAACTGAGCCAGTATCCTTGTCAGCAAATCCGCTGATATAATTGCCCCAGCTTCCCTCAGTGATAGCAATGTTTTCCTTGCCAACGGCTCTTACCAAAACATCCATTCCAGTTTCGCCTGTGTAGAATCCGACAGTTTTTGGTTGGGACACATATCCTTGTCCAATAGTGAATTTTTCGACGGATACAGTAACATAGCCGTCTGGTGTTTTTTCTGCATTATCTGCAAAAGCCACCGTACCGCACATACCAACTGTTAACCCCACAGCTGTAATAAGTGCAGCAATTTTTGAAAATATTTTCATTTCCATTCCTCCGATAAAAATTATTTTTTAATCTAAACTATATATTTAGATACAACTAGGCAGGTCTCCTGACTTGAATTCAACCTCAGATATACCTTCCCAACAAAAATAGTCAGTGGCGGAGAAATTCCAAATATCGTCGTCATTCTTACAGTAGCGGGGACTGTTGTGGATTTGCACCACATTCCCTTTTAAGCGCCTAGGCTAAATTCATTTTAAATCTAGCGAGAGCGCACCAAATTGCATTAAAATCATACCACAATAACAGTTTAAAGTCAAATCATATTTCACTAAAAATCACCATTATACTCAAAATAATATGGTTAAATGGGATATACTATTATAGTATATCCCATGTTAGTAATATTCCGAGATTTAAGCAGTTATTCTTTATTGTTGTTATTGTCTTTGTCCATGTCGCCTTTCTTGTCTTTATTATCTTCCTTTTCCTTATCATTTAGTAATTCAATTGACCTTTTTATTACTTTGGGAATAGGAAGTCCCATTAGTCCTGCATTTTCTGTTATTGAAATTAAATCGTTGACAATATATCCGAAAACAACGGCATTTTGGATATATTCTACTCCGATTAGTAGGTCTAACCGACGTCCAATTATTACGAAGACAAAAGTCATACATTTTTTGCTAATACATTTCCAACCTATTCCCGATTCCAAACAGCCTGTATTGGTTTGGGGAGAACGCTTGAAAACTGCTGCAACTAGTATTCCGGTTATAAAATCAATTGCCATTACTATTACTAGTGTTTTTAGGTTGTTAGTAAAACCCCCAAATAAAGAGACTATAAAAGAACTTATACAACCTGTGATAATGGCAAAACGGTTGGTTAGAATACCAATATCTTTCATTTTGTTACCTCCAAAGAATATTCAAGGGATACTATATTATATTCAAATAATATGAAAAGGTTTTCAATATTTAAAGTTAACAAAAATCCACATAAAAAATAGCTTATTACATACAATATATATATTTGTTAAATTAAAAATCAAAAAAACTTGAAAAATTTATATTTTTATGTT
>JAAZIT010000418.1 GCA_012800685.1 Clostridiales bacterium | reverse complement strand
CAAGGATTTAACTAAAGCTGAAAAAGCAATGGAGGGCAAAAGAGTTAAAATTCCTGATGAAAAGACGGATTTAATTTGTGAGGTTTGTGGAAAGCCTCTTGTAATTAAGATAGGAAAATATGGAAAATTTCTTGCCTGTTCTGGGTTTCCGGAGTGTACAAATACTAAGACTATTGTTATAGACACTGGTGGAATTTGTCCTTTCTGTGGAAAAAAGGTTCTTCAGAAAAAATCAAAGCGTGGAAAGAAATTCTTTGGTTGTGAGGATAATCCAAATTGTTCATTTATGACTTGGGACGCTCCGGTTAAGGATACCTGTCCAGAATGTAAGTCAACCCTTTTCCATAAGGGTGGAAAAAGTGGTACAATAGTTTGTCACAAGCCTGATTGTGAATACGAAAGGGCGTATAACGATGAAACATAGCGTTAAGGTAATTGGCGGAGGACTAGCAGGGTGTGAGGCGGCATGGCAACTAGCAAATGCAGGAATAGATGTAATTCTTATTGAGATGAAGCCAAAAAAATATTCTCCTGCTCACAAATATAAAGGTTTAGCCGAGCTTGTTTGTTCAAATTCCCTAAAGGCGGAAAGAGTTGAATCTGCTGCTGGACTTTTAAAGGAAGAAATGCGAAGACTAGGCTCTCTAACAATGGAATGTGCAGAGTTATCAAAGGTTTCAGCAGGTGGTGCGTTGGCTGTTGACAGAGAGAAATTCTCCGATTTAGTAACTGAAAAAATAAATAGTCACCCACTTATTAAGGTGGTTAATGAGGAAGCTGAAAATGTTCCTCTTGACGAAAATGTTATTGTTGCAACCGGTCCACTTACAAGCGACAAGCTTGCTGAGGATATTCAAAAGCTATGCGGGGATTATTTAAGCTTTCATGATGCAGCGGCTCCAATTGTTACGTTCGACAGCTTAGACAAGAATCTAGTATTTTTTGCTGCACGTTATGACCGTGGTGCCCCTGATTATATTAACTGTCCTATGAATGAGGAGGAGTATTTTAGATTTTATAACGCTCTTATTGAAGCCGAAAGTGCTCCTTTAAAGGAATTTGAGAAAGAACATTTTAAGGTGTACGAGGGCTGTATGCCTATTGAGGTTCTAGCGAAGCGTGGCAAGGATACCATAAGATTTGGACCTTTAAAGCCAGTTGGCTTAACTGATCCAAGAACAGGAAAACGACCGTATGCTGTTGTTCAGCTTAGGTCTGAAAATGCTGAGGGTTCTCTTTATAATTTAGTTGGGTTTCAAACTAACTTGAAATTTGGGGAACAAAAGCGAGTTTTTTCGCTTATAACCGGACTTGAGAACGCTGAATTTGTTAGATATGGAGTTATGCATAGAAATACATTTATTAATTCCCCAAAGCTTTTAACCGAAAATTTTAGAATGAGAAATCACGAGAATATATATTTTGCAGGACAGATAACCGGCGTTGAGGGATATATTGAATCCGCCTCAAGTGGAATATTTTCAGGGCTTTCAATGGCAAGACAGCTTTTAGGAAAAGAGCCTGTTTCCTTACCTAAAACATCAATGCTAGGCGCACTTACAAAATATATAAGTGATGAAACCGTTACTAATTTTCAACCAATGGGTTCTAATATGGGAATTTTACCAGAGCTTGGCGAAAGAATTAGAGACAAAAAGCTTAAGTATGGAAAAATTGCTCAGCGTGGGCTAGATGATTTTGAGGATTGCAGGAAACGGTATGGGCTTTAGAATTTTAAGACTTTTAAGAAAAATTTGGACTTGAATAGAGGGTAAATATTATGAATATAATTATTGACGGTTTCGGAGGGGATAATGCTCCTCTTGAGGTTATAAAAGGCAGTATTCAAGCAATTAAAAATTTTGATATAGAGATTACAGTTGTCGGTGACCAAAATAAAATTAAAAAATGTGCAAAGGATAATAATATTGATATTTCAGAGTTAAAAATTAAGCATGCTAGTGATATCATAGAAATATCCGATAATCCAACTGATATACTGAAAAGCAAGGCTGATTCTTCAATGTCAGTGGGCATGAAAATGCTTGCTAATGACGAGGGTGACGCTTTTGTTTCAGCAGGCTCAACTGCTGCATTAGTTGTTGGAGGAACTTTTATTGTTAAGCGAATTAAGGGAGTTAAGCGTGCGGCGCTTGCACCAATTCTTCCAACATCAGAAGGACCATTTATGATTGTTGACGCTGGCGCAAATAGCGACTGTCGACCTGAAATGCTTCAACAGTGGGGAATAATGGGAAGTGCATTTATGCATAAAACCATGAATATAGAGAATCCGAGAGTTGCTCTTGCAAATATCGGTACAGAGGAAACTAAGGGCAGAGAGCTTGAGCTTGAGGCTTATAAGCTTTTAAAGGTTTCCCCAATTAATTTTATTGGAAACGTTGAGGCAAGAGAACTTCCAGCAGGTGCAACAGATGTAATTGTCGCTGATGGATATGTTGGAAATATGCTTTTAAAGCTTTATGAGGGTATGGGAAAATTCATATCGAGAGAGCTTAAGGGAATGCTAATGACAGGGTTTAAGTCAAAGCTTGCGGCACTTCTTATCTTAAAAAAGGTAAAGGCATTTAGAAAGAAAATGGATTATTCCGAATATGGTGGTTCGCCACTTTTAGGAACTTCTAAGCCTGTAATCAAGGCACATGGAAGTTCAAACGCAAAGGCTTTTTACAACGCAATCAGACAAGCGTACCAATTCACAGAAGCGGGAGTTATTGGTGATGTTGAAAAGGCACTTTCTGATATGAAAAACAAAAAATAATTAGATGATAAAAAATTAGAGGAGTTTGTATGAGCAATAAAGCAAGTCTTAGTGATTTTCAAAAAATTATAGACTATAAATTTAAAAATGAAAAACTTCTTTTTGAAGCTCTTTCACATTCTTCATTTGCAAATGAAAATAAAAAACAACGTAAATCAAATGAGCGACTTGAATTCTTAGGGGATTCGGTACTTTCTATTGTGGTGTCTGATTTTCTTTTCGAAAATTACAGGCATCTTCCAGAGGGACAGCTTACTAAAATTAGGGCTAGTATTGTATGCGAAACCTCCCTCCATGAGTTTGCGTTGTCGATAAATTTAGGGGATTATATCATGCTGGGAAAAGGTGAGGAAAACACCGGTGGACGTCACCGACCATCTATACTGGCGGACGCTTTTGAAGCAGTTATTGCGGCTGTATATTTAGATGGTGGAATTGAAAAGGCATCAGAATATATTTTAGGATTTATTCCAAAGGATTTATCCCCCTCAAGAGCTGCTGGACAAAATGATTTTAAAACCATTTTGCAAGAAATAATTCAAAAAAATCCAGAAGAAAAAATTGATTACTACCTAAAATCACAATCAGGTCCAGACCACAACAAGTGCTTCACGGTACAGGTTAGGCTAAATTCTAACGTGATTGGTGAGGGTGTTGGACATTCTAAAAAGCAGGCTGAACAAATGGCTGCTAAAGAAGCATTGGAGCTAATGGGCTATGTCACACAGTAATATTTCTATATTTGTTCCACATTTAGGCTGTCCGAACCAGTGTGCCTTTTGCAACCAAAATACTATAAGCGGTGAGGAAAATCCTCCCACTATAGATGAGGTTAAAAAAACCTGTCAACAGGCAGTTGAACAGATTAAAGATAAATCACAATGTGAAATTGCATTTTTTGGTGGAAGCTTTACTGCTATTGATAGAGATTATATGATATCACTCCTTGAAATTGCTAGTGAATATGTGGTAAAATATAATTTTAAGGGAATTAGAATATCAACTCGTCCTGATTGCATTGACGAGGAAATTTTAAAGCTTTTAAAGGCATATAACGTTAAAGCCATTGAGCTTGGGGCTCAGTCAATGAATGACGAGGTTCTTTTATCAAATACCAGAGGACACAGCTCAAACGACGTTATAACCGCCTCAAATCTTATCAAGT
>JAAZIT010000417.1 GCA_012800685.1 Clostridiales bacterium | reverse complement strand
CTTTATATCATGTTAATACAGATTTTGAGAACATGATGACTATAGCTGAAATAATAGAAGAAGAAGCATTAAAATTCGGCGTACCAATGCACTCCGAAAAAGGTTATAGAGAGTTAAGCCAGGAAGAATTGGATAAAATAAAGAATAATCCTGATTTATTAGCAGATTTAGGACTAAAAGAATGGGCAGAAGAAGGTTTAATATAGACCTTCAAGATAACCAGTATTATGAAAAGAGGTAATGCTAATGAATGACGGTATCTTATATAGCCATGAAGATAGGTTTAATCTATTACTGAAGAAAGATGGTACACACCCAAGAGATGTTGAAAGAAAAGCTATGTTTTATATTTTGTCAGGTAATCTGGATCTCTATAAAAAGATAGACCATATCTATGACTTTAAAGAAAATAGCATAAAACCTGAGTGTTTGGAAAGTCAAGATGTTGACTTCTCCAGTAGCTCACAAAAACTAATCAAATTAGCCTTTAATCTCTACAACGGCTTTCCTGCTGAAGTCTTAGATACCTTTTACTTACTAGATGAAGATAATTTCAGGCTGGCATTAAATGCAATAAAATTAAGGTTTAACCGGTACACAATATGACTAGTAAAGCTTCCAGAGAGAAAAGAGTTGAGATTGCATTGGGTTATAACTCCTTAGATAAAGGGGAGCCGAGCAATTATTGCATTAGTTTATTAAAAGAGTATACCGAAGGAATATTAAACCAAGAAGAAATAACTGAAAGGCTTATCAGGAAGTATCGTAGAAATAAAAGAACTACATAACTTATTCCTAGGATAGCGAATATAAGAAAAGATAGGAGGTAGCTAATATATGTTAGTGTGCAGTACAAAAGCAAACTATATTAGGCTAATAACATTAACTCTGACCATAATCTTGTTTTTCAGCACTAACGCTTTTGCAAGTGAACAAGAGGTAAGACTTTATGTAGATGGCGAAAGACAAGTATTTACCGAAGGAATGGGTAAGCCCTTCATCGAAGGTGGAAGAACATTCATACCTCTAAGATTTATAGCCGAAAGCACAGGCGGGGAAGTAGACTACGAAGGTAAAACCCAAACAATAGATGTAACCAAAGAAGATCGGACAGTTAAAATGACAATAGGCAAAGTGGATTACACTGTAAACGGTCAGCCAATGACCATGGACACCAAGCCTTTTATTAAAAAAGGCGAGAACAGAACATATACCCCATTCAGATTTGTAGCCGAGGGCTTAGGTTTAAAAGTTAAGTTCGAGCTAGTATTAGGCAACAATGTGGTATTTGTTTTTGATGGTAACACAAGCGATGCCGAGATAGCTAGGATTGTTGATGAAGTCAAAGAGGAAATCAGGGACACAAGCAAACCTATAGAACCAAAAGAAGATAAAATAGAATTGCCTGTATATAAAGAGGAAAAGAAAGATACTTATAAATCTAATAAGAAAGACGATCGTGGCGAACCACCATATCCTGGAGCAATCTATATTCCTGGACTTGGCTGGTCTGAATATTACGAGGGTCCAAATACAGGTGATGTAGCTCCTGCATTTGACGATATTTCAGGAAATACTATTTTTTATTAAGTTACGCAAATTGAGAAATGCCTTTATCGAATTAAAATTATGATGAATTAAAAACCAGGAGTGGATAAGAACCCCTGGTTTTTTTATGGAAGTATGGAAGTGTCATATACCTAGCCCTTGCATAGCTCCTCCGTAATCATAGAAGATGCTCAATTTGCAAATGCCAAAGGGTTTTTGAAATATGCCAAAACACTAGAAACAAGGAGAAAAACCTCCTAATAAAACTTGTTGAACAGGGTCAAGCCTTTAAGTATAGAGGCTAGGCCCTGTTTTAATTAGTATTTTGTTCAACAAAAGCAATAATAAATTGTTCAACATAACAAACCTTTAATATACAAAGGATAGAGGGTATTTTGAAACCAACTTTGCTCAACAAACAAAATATATAGGAAGTGAATAAAAGATTGTTCAACAAATACTTGAAAATATTATCAAGAAAGCCTGTAAAAACAACAGATTAAAGGGTATAATTTTGTTGAACAAACATAACAAAAAAAACACTATTTCCAACCAATAATTGATATTATATATAAAATGTAAAATAGTTGTTGAACAAAAACGGATTTTTACAACTCTAAAACCCTGAAACGATAAGGGTTAAATGATTGAAAATTTGTTGAACAAAATATTTAGGAGGAAAATAATATGGCTAGGAAATATCCCCATGTTGGATTCAGACCTGATCCTGAAACCAAGGAAATACTTGACTTAATTAGTGAACAAGGCAGGACAAAATCAAGGTTTATCAATGATGCGATTAAGTATTATTACAAAAACCAAGACCAGCAAACCATAGAGCAGGTAGTGGAAGAATTGAAAAATGCAATAAAAGAAATAAAAAACACTACCCTAATTAGGGCAGAAGAAAAGGTTGCAGAGGAACCTTCCCAAGAGAATGAAAGCGATATAGATTTAGACGAAATGATTTTGGAAATTGGCAACGCTTTTGTTGCATGGGGGGAAGCTCCCAAGGAAGT
>JAAZIT010000416.1 GCA_012800685.1 Clostridiales bacterium | reverse complement strand
TTTCTGAGTTCCTGCAATTTTTCATTAAACTCCATTGCTGCCAACAACCTCACATGTGTTTTGTCACTATTTTTCAGCTATAACAAGCATTTCGAAATCTTTAACAGTAAGCTTATCATTTCTTGAAAAAGCTCCCAGCTTTGCTCCATAAAAATCAATCTTACTAAATCCCAGGGTTTTAAGCAGCCAGCTTATCTCGCTTGGCATGTAGTATCTTTCATTGCACTCCAGCTTATATTCATGACCATCATCATCACAAAACGTGGTAACATTATAATCCCTCATTGCAATTAAATCAAAATTGTTACTTTTATAACGTGCCCCTTTTTCATTTGAGTCCATTTCATAAAAATCATTGATTGAATTAAAAAGAGGAAACAGGCCATTGAGAGTTGTGAAAATAAACTTGGCAGAACTTTTCAATGCTTTAGTAACATTTTGCAATATCTCGAAATTCATCTCATCCGTTTCCATCAAAGGAAATCCACCTTAACAAAGCATTATAGCAACGTCAAACAGATTTTCAAAAGGCAGGCTTCTGGCATCATGCTGCAAGAAATCAATCCTGAGGTTATTTAGCCGGGCTTTTTCTCTGGCCCTTTTCAGCTGAGATTCGGATAAATCAATTCCTGTAATACAATAGCCTCTTTTAGCAAGTTCAATACAATGCCTGCCGGTTCCACAGCCAACATCAATAATCTTTAGAGATTTATCGTAATTAAGCTCTTGCTCGATAAAGTCACATTCACCCATAGTACCTTGAGTAAATGACTCTTTGTCATATTGATTTCCATAGTTATCGAATAATTGTTCGTACCAATGTTTCATCATCCCATAACCTCCATTTAGAAATCAGACCTCAATCATCAGCCGTCCCATTAAATTTTTCATCCCAATTCATAAACGCCAGATTATTATAAAATGACTTTAAATCATTCTTTGTATTATCGGACAATAAGCTATCCTTGATACCTTCTATTGCCCCCTGCAGCCCATAGAGCATATGCAAACAAGCTCCGGGATCAATTGTTCTTATCCGGGTAAATGCTTCCTTGCTGCCGATTTCCCCTAGCTGCTTTACAGTATGGATGCCAACTTCTTTTAGATTTCGCTCAAGAACCTTTCCTACATTCGGAAGTCCAGCTAATTCTCCCATACGGTTCTTCTCCTTTACAAATAAATTTGAATAAATTGGCACCCTATTCAGCCCTGTTGCCCAAATTATTGACCTTCACCTTTCCGGTAGCATCTTTACCGGTGATTTGTATTATATAATCATCCTTTTCAGATACAGTTACAGTGAATACACAAGACTCCAAATTGTTGCCAGTATAGGGTTCGCTGCCATTTTTACCTTTTAGCGCCAGCGCAATTTCACCATTTTCACGAACAACTTCAATTTGTATCTCATCATTTTTGTTCAAGGACAATTCACACTTATTTTTGTCGCTCCACTCCCGGAAATCCATTGTGAATCCTGTTCCATCTAAATCCTCAAGAATTACAATGCTGCCCTTTGTTGCAGTGCAGGCCGAAATAGCTAAAACAATTGCTAAAATCAATATCGGTAAAGCAACTCTATTATTCTTGAATCTTCTTATTATTTTATATTGATTCCTAAAAAGCATGAAACCACCTCCTCTACAAATTTGTCCCGCTCATTTATCCATGGACTGTGCCCGGAATGCTCAAACCAAACAATTCCTTTCTCAGGAGCGTTAATCAGCTGCTCATATTTTTCGACCAGCACTGTTGGTGCGTTAATATCATGCCTACCCAGAAAAAAATAAACAGGGACATTCAGCTTGGTAAAATCTTTTCGCAGATCGATTTCATAAAGCTGTTGGTAAACATGATCAAATGTCTTTATAAGGCCGCGGAAGTAGTTTATTTTATCGAGAAGTCCATATTCGGAAGAACCTACATCACGTAAAGTATTGTAGCCGGGGTTATGAATTTCTGGGTTGTTTGCCATATAGCTGCTTAAATAATTGAGGTAGGCTGCACTTTTCCAGGTGACGCCCTTGCCATAATAAGGAGGCTCACCATTAGCCTTTAACTTCTCTATAAGAGATGTATTACCTTTATCGCTTGCAATCTCCATTGCTTTAGCATAATCCATAATTTCAGTTTCGGCAAAATCCACCATCTGTCCCGTTCCGATAAAGGTATGATAGGATTCAGGGTGTTGGTTAATCAAGAATATTCCCAAAGCACTGCCCCAGGATTCACCAATCAGATAGATTTTTTTCTGTCCAAAGCGTTCCTTTAGGTACTCAGTCAGAGCATATCCATCCTGAATATAGGTTTCCACTGTTAAATTCTTCGTTTTTTCTGCGTAATAGGACTTGCCGGAGCCTGGTTGATCCCAATTGACAACGACAAAGTGCTTTTCTAACTCTGCCAACTCATGTCGAACTGCAGCCATCTGAGTCCCGCCGGGACCACCTGCCAAAAAGAGTAAGACGGGTGCTGTTTTATCCCAGCCTCTCAAACTGATCCACTGCTTCCTGCCGTTTAATTCAAGTTTTTTCAGCTCAGAAATGCTGTTTTCAGGCGTTTTTCCATTTTCATCAACGATTCCTGGCGTGGAAGCTGTAAACTGTGAAAAAGCAAGCAGCACCACACATAAGATCACCGCTATAGTTAAGAATTTTACAACTTTTTTTAATCGCAAGATCATATAAAACCTCCAAAAAACTAAATGCAATAAATACTACAGTAAAGGCTCGATTTTTTCCTGAATAAACTGCACCCTATCAAATATACGTGGTTTAAATGTACCGGTAATGCCCACAACATTTTTACTTTTTTCATTTACGTATATAACATTTCCGCCATCACCGATTGCAGCATAAATATTTGCTTTTTCATCGATAAGCCACCAAAGGTAGCCATATGACATATTACCAAATCTTTCATCTAAAGATATGTATGGAGTTGTCATCTCCTTAAGCCAGTTCTTCGATACAATTTGCTTCCCATTATAAATTCCTCCCTGCAAGCACATCAGTCCAATTTTC
>JAAZIT010000415.1 GCA_012800685.1 Clostridiales bacterium | reverse complement strand
TACCACCAATTATATTAAGCCAAAATTTTTTAATATGGATAGAAAGAGCGCTTACATTTTTAGTTATCTCTTGTCCATGTGCATTAGTTATTTCAGTTCCACTAAGCTTTTTTGGTGGAATTGGGGGAGCATCAAAAGTTGGGGTTTTAGTAAAAGGCAGTAACTTTCTTGAATCACTATCAAAAGCTAACACAGTGGTTTTTGACAAAACTGGAACTTTGACAAAAGGAAATTTTGCAGTAAACAAGATTGTTCCACAGAATATTAGTAAAAATGAGCTTTTAGAGTTTGCGGCATATGCTGAAAACTATTCAAGTCACCCAATAGCCTTAAGCATTAAAAATAAGTATTCAAAAGAAATTGATGATACTAAAATAAGTGACTTAAAAGAAATTGCAGGTCACGGTATTAGTGCTTTAATCAAGGGCAAACAGGTTTTAGTTGGTAATGAGAGGTTAATGAGGAAATTTAGCATATCCTTTAATACTCCTAATCAAGAGGTTGGAACAATTATATATGTTGCAATCGACAACAGGTTTTCAGGATATATTTTGATTTCAGATGAAATTAAATCCGATTCAAAGCAAGCTATTAGTGAGCTTAAAAAGCTAGGAATTGACAAAACTATTATGCTAACTGGTGATTCGGATTTAGTTGGAAGGGAAGTTGTTAAGCAATTAGGAATAGATAAAGCATATACGGAGCTTCTTCCAGTTCAAAAGGTTGAAATTATTGAGAAGCTATTAAGTGACACTGATGGAAATAGTACTATTGCATTTGTCGGCGACGGAATAAACGATGCCCCTGCTTTAGCAAGAGCAGATATTGGAATAGCAATGGGAGGAATGGGTTCAGATGCAGCAATTGAGGCGGCAGACATTGTAATAATGACAGATGAACCATCAAAAATAGGAACTGTAATTAAGATAAGCAAAAAAACTTTAAGAATTGTTAAACAGAATATAATTTTTGCTCTTGGAGTTAAATTTATTGTTTTAGTTTTAGGAGCGTTTGGATACGCTTCAATGTGGGCGGCAGTATTTGCAGATGTTGGAGTTTCTATAATTGCAATTTTAAATGCTATTAGGGCATTAAACGTAAAGAAAATTAAATAAGTAAAAGCGTGCTAACTTACTAAATTAGCACGCTTTTATAATTAGTCATTAAGGTGGTTTGGGTGTTCTGAATTAGGGCAGGTAACCTCAAAAAGATCATCAATCATTTGGTGAATGAGGTTTGCTTTATTAGTATCCGAAAGTTTATAATAAACTTCCTTTCCAGAACGCCGGCTTGTGACTAGGTTATGTAATTTTAAAGTTCTTAGGTGATGTGAGACAGCCGCAGTAGTCATACCAACTGCGGCAGCTATATTTATTACACATTCTTCACAGTGGCACAAAAGCCATAAAATTCTAAGTCTTGAAGGATCACCAAGCTGTTGGAAAATACCTGAGGTTTCAGAAAAATATTCAGATTTTGGCATGGCATTTAAAACGCTCTTTAAATTTTCACTATGAATATGTGGAAAATCTTTTATATCCATACTTATCTCCTCTTTTCAAAAAGAATTAATAGATTTGTTACTAATATAATTTATATTTTACTCTATAATAAAACAAATGTCAATTAACGCAGATTTAAAAGCTGTGCTACTTTCGCTCTATTGACATTTAAAATAGTAAGAGTATAATTTAATCATATACTATGTACAAGCTAGAAATAATTAGATTGGAGCGATTATTATGATTAAAATAGCAATGTTTGACTCAAAACCATATGACATTGAAGCTTTTCAGAAATGCGTAGAGGACAAAACTAATATAAAAATTAAGATGTTTGAAACAAAGCTTAATGAAGATACCGTTGAACTTACAAAAGGATATGATGCAGTTAATATCTTTGTAAATGATGATGTTTCAGAAACTGTTATAAACGAGCTTTACAAAAATGGCGTTAAATTAATTGCTTTAAGGTGTGCTGGATTTAACAATGTTGACGTTAAGGCTGCTTTTAACAAGATTCATGTAGTTAGAGTTCCAGCTTATTCACCATATGCTGTTGCTGAGCACACAATTGCTATGTTACTCACATCTGTAAGAAGAATTCACAAGGCATATAACAGAACTAAAGACTTTAATTTTAGTTTGTCTGGTTTAACTGGTTTTGATTTGCATGGTAAAACAGTTGGGGTAATTGGTACTGGTAAAATTGGACAAATTTTTATAAATATTTGCAAAGGGTTTGGCATGGATATTTTGGCATATGATCCATACCCTTTAAAAGACAGTCAAATAAACTATACATCTCTTGATGAGTTGTTTGAAAAAAGTGACATTATCTCTCTTCACTGTCCTTTAACTTCAGATACACACCACGTTATAAGCAAGGATACTGTTGATAAAATGAAAAAGGGAGTTGTAATTCTAAATACTTCGAGAGGTGCACTTATTGATGCTGACGCTCTTTTGGAGGGAATTAAATCGAGAAAAATTGGAGCAGCTTGTCTTGATGTTTACGAGGAGGAATCTGATATCTTTTTTGAGGATTATTCAGGTCATATTTTACAAGATGATATTTTAGCTAGACTTATATCAATGCCGAACGTTTTAATTACATCACATCAAGCTTTTTTAACCGTTGAAGCTTTAAATAATATAGCACAAACAACTATTCAAAATATTACAGATTTTTTTGAAAAAGATGAAGTTAACAATGAAGTATGTTACAATTGTGGAAGAAAAGAAGAATGCAAGAAAACAAGGGATAAAAAATGCTTTTAGTGTAATGTGCAGGAGTCTATAATAAATAATAATATCTGTTTATTAAGTATCTGCCAAGTTGTCAATGCATATCATTATACAAACACTTTATTTGGAGGTTTTATTATGATATGCAGTTTATCAGATTTAAGAAATAAAGAAGTAATTAATATAAAAACAGGACTAAAAATCGGTTATGTTGATGATGTGGAGATTAATACTAGTGATGCAACAGTAATTGCATTTATTGTTTATGGAAGACCGAGATTTATGGGAATGTTAGGCAAGGATGATGATATTGTAATAAAATGCTCAAGTATAGAGCTAGTTGGTGAGGACACAATCCTTGTTAATCTGCAAGAAGAGACAACACTAACAAAGTCAAGACGATTTACAGTTGAAAATTTGTTAAAATAAACTAAGTTTCGCCCTTGTAATTATTACTGAAAAATGGTATAATATATAGGCAATTCACACGCAGGGTCTGTGTGTTGGTCCTAGAACGCTTCGAATCTAGGTTTACACACGTTTTCTTTTAGAATAACTGACACTGCGGCGGAAATTTGTAAAAATTTAAAAAACCAAAAATTAGGAGGAACTACAATGGGAGTAGTATCAATGAAGCAACTTCTTGAAGCAGGTGTACACTTTGGACACCAGACAAGAAGATGGAATCCAAAAATGGCACCTTACATTTTCACAGAAAGAAACGGTATTTACATTATCGATCTTCAGAAAACTGTAAAGAAGCTTGAAGAAGCTTACATGTTTATTCGTGACGTATCTGCTGAGGGCGGAGAAGTTTTGTTCGTAGGAACAAAGAAACAGGCATCTGAATCAGTTAAGGAAGAGGCTCTTAAGGCTGGTGCTCATTTTGTTAATGCAAGATGGCTAGGCGGTATGATGACAAACTTTAAAACAATTCAGAGAAGAATTAAGAGATTAGAGCAGCTTCACACAATGGAAACTGATGGCACATTTGATTTGTTGCCAAAGAAGGAAGTTGTTAAGCTACAGCTTGAAATTGAAAAACTAGAAAAATTTCTAGGTGGAATTAAGAATATGAAAAAGCTTCCAGGAGCTCTTTTCGTAGTTGACCCAAGAAAAGAAAAGATTGCAGTTGCAGAAGCTAAGAAGCTTGGTATTCCTGTAGTTGCAATTGTAGATACTAACTGTGACCCTGATGACATAGATTATGTTATTCCTGGTAACGATGATGCTATTCGTGCTGTAAAGCTTATTTCAGGCTGTATGTCTAATGCTATTGTTGAAGGTAGACAGGGTGAGCAGGGTGCTGAGGCTGAAGAAGCTGCTGTTGAAGCTGCTGAATAGTTCGCACTTTTAAATTTAGATAATATGGAGGAATAATAAATGGCTAATATTACTGCTAAAGACGTAACAGCATTAAAACAGCAAACAGGTGTTGGAATAATGGACTGTAAGAAGGCTCTAATTGAAGCAGATGGCAACGTTGAACAAGCTGTTCTTATACTTCGTGAAAAGGGACTTGCTACACAGGCTAAGAAGTCTGGACGTATTGCTGCTGAGGGTATCGTAACTTCAGTTGTTGAAGGAAACGTTGGTGCTGTTGTTGAAGTAAATATTGAAACAGACTTTGCTGCTAATAACGAAGAATTTAAAGCATATGTTGCTGCTGTTGCTAAAACAGTTATAGAAAAGAACCCTGCTGATTTAGATGAGCTTAATGCTACAATTATCAGTGGTGGAGAAAAGACAGTTGCTGAAACACTTCAAGATTTGTTTATTAAGATTAGAGAAAATATGGTAATTCGTAGATTTAAGAGATTAGAGGGTACTCTTGTTTCTTATATTCACGGAGACGGAAAAATCGGAGTTATGGTAAACCTAAAAACTGATTTAGATACTGAAAAGGTTTTTGAATGTGGTAAGGATTGCGCATTACAAATTGCTGCTATGAATCCTGCTTACCTTAACAGAGAATCTGTTCCAGAATCTGTTATTGAACAAGAAAAAACTGTTATGCTTGCACAAATGGCTGAAGACCCAAAAATGGCTTCAAAACCAGAGCAGGTTAAAGTTAAAATTGTTGAAGGAAAAATAGGCAAATTTTTCTCAGAAATTTGTTTGCTAGAACAAGATTTTGTTAAAGACGGCGAACTAACTGTTGCTAAGTATGTTGCAAAATGTGCTAAGGAGCTTGGCGGAGATATTGAACTTATTGACTTCGTTCGTTTCGAAAGAGGCGAGGGTATAGAAAAAAGAGAAGATAATTTCGCTGATGAAGTTGCTGCAATGACAAAAAAGTAATTTTATAGAGTTTTAGGGGTTAGAAAATATTTCTAACCCCTTTGTCTATTATCAATATAATGAATTAGCTTAGTTTGGTTTAATTGGTTCAAAATGAAGTATTTGAGATGTAATTTAAGTCAATCACTTGACATTAATGAAAAATAGGCGTAAAATGAGTGTAATGCAGTGTTATGCATAATAAAGAGACATGAAAAAAGAGACATAAAAAATGTGTAAACAATAATCCGGGAGGCGCTTTATGAAAGAAAAATTTAAAAATAGCATACTGTCTAATATTCTATTTTTGACTTTTGTTTTGACTTCATTAATTAATTCATTTTTACTCCGAGCATTTACAGTTAAAAACTATATTAGTCTAAAGCCGATTTTGGCAGATATCGTAATTATTTTAATTATCGGTGTTTTTGGTTTTTTAATTAAAAATCCTAAAAAGAGATTTGCATACTATCTACCTTGGACTATAATATTTACAGCTCTATGTGCTGCTAACTCGTTATATTATACCCAATACCAATCGTTTTTATCAATATCCTTGCTATCTACAGCTTCTCAATTAGGTGGCGTTATGGACGCTGTGACAGAGAGTATTTTTGAGTTTAAGGATTTGATATTCTTTTGGTCTATTCCAGCATTAATTGGCGTTTATATTTTCCTTAAGAGAAAAAAAGGTTATTTTGAACAGGTTCAAGAAACACAGGTAAGAAGAAAAGCTGCAAAATCATGTGCTATTGTAACTTTAGTTTGCACTGTTTTGTTTGCGATTAATCTCACCGGTACTGATTTGTCAAGACTTACTAAGCAATGGAACAGGGAATATGTTTTGTCAAGATTTGGGCTATACACTTATCAAATTAGTGATACAATTTCAAGCGTAAAGGCTAAGCTAAATGTTCTATTTGGTTATGAAGAAAACAAAGAAGCCTTTGAAAATTACTATTTAGAACAAGCGGTAGAAAATGCTGATCGTAATAAAACAAATGAATATACAAATATGTTTGAAGGTAAAAACGTGTTAACCATTCATGCCGAAAGTATCCAACAATTTTGTTTAGATACATACTTTAATGGTGAAGCATTAACTCCTAATTTAAATAAGCTAGTTTCTGAGGGGCTTTATTTTTCAAACTTCTATTCTCAAGAAAGTGTTGGGACAAGTTCTGACACAGAATTTACATTTTCATCTTCATTGATGCCTGCATCAAGCGGAACTGTTGCAATTAATTATTGGGACAGAGAATATGTTACAATTCAAAAGCTTTTAAAAGAAAAAGGATACTATACCTTTAGTATGCACGGAAATAATGGTTCCTATTGGAATCGAATGAATTTTCATGCTTCATTTGGATATGACAAGTTCTTTAATTACGATACCGACTATGAGATTGATGAAACTATAGGGTTAGGTTTAAGCGACAAATCCTTCTTTAGGCAATCAGTTAGTAAAATTAAATCAATTAGCAATACAAGTAATAATTTTTACGGAAACTTAATTATGCTTACTAATCATACTCCATTTACTTCAATAGAAGAAGTAAGCGATTTAAAGCTTACATTTGACTATCAGAAATACAATGAAGAAACTGGGGAATATGAGATGTATTCTGCACCCTTTCTTGAAGGAACTAAGCTTGGAAGCTATTTAAAATCGGTTCATTATGCTGATGAGGCAATTGGACAGCTTATGAACGACCTTGAAACTCAAGGACTTTTAGATGACACTGTAATAGTAATTTATGGTGATCATGATGCGAGAATTAAAGATGATTATTACGAGGCATATTATAACTACAATCCTTTCACAGAAGAATATCTTTCATCAAGTGATGATGGATATATTCCAGTTGATGATTTTAGCTATAACATAAACAGAAAAGTTCCTTTGATAATTTGGAGCAAGGACAGCGAGTATAAACCAAAAGAAATAACAAAGGTAATGGGAATGTACGATGTTCTACCTACACTAGGTAATATGCTTGGATTTGAAAATCAATATGCTATGGGAACCGATATTTTCAGTTTAGCTAATCATGAAGAAAATTTTGTTACTTTTCCTAATGGGAATTTTATAACTGACACTGTTTATTACAACGCTCAATCTGATGAGTATTTTGATTTAACTAACTATGAAAATGTAACAGCAAATGCTTCATGTAATCAAATATTTAAGAATTTTACACCTGAGCAAATTTTTGGTGATGAATTTATTGAAATATTTAAAATTGGAGCTGACGACAAGTTTTCAGAAGACAGTTTTAAAGAACGTACTAATAATGAAGTCGTTGATGAGGAATACATTAAAAAGTATAGTGAAACCTCTGAAACTAAAATTGTTATTTCAAACGCCATAATCTATTATG
>JAAZIT010000414.1 GCA_012800685.1 Clostridiales bacterium | reverse complement strand
TAGTTTGTTATTAGTAGTTGGAATTAAAAAATTATATTTAGTCAATATTTAAAAGTTAGGTAATAGTTTTAATTTGTAATTTTCTTCTTGTTAATTTGGATTTAGTAATTGTTAGTTGAAAATTAAGAGATTAAATTTAGCTAGTATTTAGAATTTAGGTAATATTTATAATCTATAATTTACCTGTTTATAATTAAGATTTGAAAGTTGTTAGTTGGGAGCTAGGAATGGAAAGTTGGTATTTGATTGTAAAAAGTTAAAATTCAAAGTTAATAATTGTTGTTTTGAATTAATTAGTTGGAAATTCATTATTACTTTTTAGCGGTTTGGAAAGCATTTTAGATAGTATTTCGTGTAGGGTGTTTTGTGGTGGTTTTTATAGAGCTAGAGGTTTTTTCAGTTGTATCTAAAGCCTATTAATACAGGCTTTTATAAGTGTGAAAATATCCTTGAATTGTTTGGAATTATATCGTTTTTTGATTGACAAAGTCGAAAAATGGGGTTATAATTATTATGTATAGATTTAGCATAAAAGCTTTAACTAAACAGCCTTTCATAAGGATAAATTAGCCACAAAAAGGAATGAAAAACATGAAAAAACTATTAGACAAAGCACAGCACTTTCTTTTTCTAGCTTTATTTGGATTTATATTTGTAGTTGTGTTTATAGGAACACCTATTACAATAAGTGGAATAACATCTAGACCGGTTAACAATTCGGTGCCAAAGCTTACACCCATACCACTTCCCCTAGCAATTTTATTAAGTCTTTTGATATACGCAATTTCAGTCTTAGTTTTATGGCTTTTATACAAAGGATACGACAAGTTTTTACGCAACCGACAAAAAATCTCTCAAAAACGAGTGAATTTAATATTTATTATATCCCTATTAATCCTATTTATAGGACAGCTTATTGTAATTTTTGGATTTGATTATGTTGCGGTAACTGACTCTCACGTTGTTGATGTGTGTGCTAGGAATTTTGCTAGAGACGGCAATATGGCGAACCTTTACAGGGGGCTTCCAGAGAAAAGACTTCAATATTTCGCCACCTATCCTAACAACTGGGGTATATTGCTTATTGTTTCATATATTTTTAGAGGAATACATCTAGTATTAGGATATGTTCCAAAGGAAGCTCCGGCAGTTATTGCAGCAATTTCAGTACAAATTTCGGTTGTTTTTACTTATCTTTCAGCTAGACGGATTTTCCAAAACAAAATCCAACCGATTTTTTGCTTATTTTTAACCTTATTAACCCCTGTTTTTGCAATGTATTCAACTGTTTTATACACGGACACTTTAAGTATGCCATTCACTATGGCAAGCTTTTATCTCTTTATTAGAGCCGTTCAGTCAAAGAAATTTTCTAAATTTATACTTTGGCTAATCCCATCATCAATAGTTATGGCGATTGGCTACACCGTTAAGGGAAGCGTTTTAGTAATGCTTGTGGCTTTCGCAATCTATGCTTTTTTAAGGCTTGGTTGGAAGCAACTTATTTCTATGGTTTTGATTGGAGCTTTATCTGTAGTATCAGTTAACTTTTGTCTTGAAAAAGCCATATTATCTCTTGAAGTTACAACAAAAGAAAACCTAGAGCTTGAAGAATTTCCAAAAGAGCATTGGATGATGATGGCACTTTATGGACAGGGTGGATTTTACGGCGAGGATTATAAATTTACCCACAGCATAGAGGGATATGAGGCAAAAAAAGAGGCTAACATCAGAGTTATTAAGGAACGTCTTTCTGATTTTGGTGTTTCAGGGTTTATTGTTCACGAAATTAAAAAGATAAATTACACATGGAATGACGGAAGATATTTTTCATACAATCATTACAGGGACAGTTCTAGCACCAATGGTCTTGTGCATTTCTTCCAAAGAAACTTTGCATTTATTGCTTTCACCCAAATTGTGCATATAATCACCTTAGCACTTATGTTTTTATCTTGTCTCGGTGGTTTTCAAAAGAAACGTGTAACAAAAATGGCTTTAGTTCGGCTTATAGTCTTTGGAATTGCACTTTTCCTATTAATTTGGGAGACTCGTTCGAGGTATCTGATTAATTACATTCCCCTTATGATTATAATGGCAGCAGACGGAATGAATCACCTTTGGGGACTAGTGCAAAAGTCTAAGGACAAAAAGCAAAGGGCTAAGGAAGTTGAGAAATTAAAAGAGCCTGTTGTTTTGGAAAACCAGTCTTAATGTAATTTAAAGTTTTATTATAAATTTTATTTTTATATTATAATGCTTTTATCAAGCTATAAGACTTTTTAGCTTTTAAGTGTTTGACTATAAACTCGTGCTATTAAGATTTTAAATATTAAAACCATTATACTATTTAACTTTAAATCCAACACGCTAATTAACTTAAAACTATATTTATTTAATAAAGAATATTCCCCTTAGTGTTTCTACACTAAGGGGAATTTATGTTTATTGGGTTTGGTTTTCGCTGATATGACGGCACATTAAGCCCTTTTCAAAAGCTAAATTAAAGCTCTCTCATGTCAATAATAAGCCTTGTAAAGTGAAAACTAAGCTTTTAATAGTTTAAGTAATTGGTTTTAAATTAAAAATCTACTTCTGTCCGTAGTATGAATTTTCGCCATGTTTTCTTAAATAATGCTTATCTTGAAGCTCGAGCTGCATTGGGATAACATTTGGGCTTAGCATTTGTGTATGCCATGCCATCATAGCACATTCTTCCATTACTACAGCATTTTCCACAGCTTTTTTAGGGCTATTTCCCCATGAAAAAGGTCCATGAGAATTTACTAAAACTCCAGAAATTGCGTTATAATTAAGCCTTCTAAATCTTTCAACTATTATTTTCCCTGTTTCTTTTTCATAGTGGGTTTTTAGCTCATCGGGAGTTAAGCCTGCATTTCCTTGAATTTCATCATTTGTCATTCTTCTTGTACATGGAATTTCACCATAAAAATAGTCTGCGTGGGTTGTTCCGTATGGCTTAATTCCCATTGCTGATTGAGAAAAGATTGTTGCCCACCTTGAATGTGTATGACAAACGCCTTTAATTCCTAAAAAGCTTTTATAAAGTTCAATATGTGTGGGAGTATCTGACGAGGGATTTAGCTCTCCCTCAACGATATTTCCCTCTAGGTCCACAACCACCATATCACTGGCTTTCATTTGGTCATATTCAACACCTGAGGGTTTGATTACCACAAGTCCTTTTTCTCTATCTATTCCACTTACATTTCCCCATGTAAATGTAACTAGGTTATATTTTGGAAGCATTAAATTTGCCTCCAAAACCTGTTGTTTTAGCTCTTCTAGCATTATTTTCTCCTTTTCTGGCAAGATTCCTGCCAGCTTTTTAACTTTTATTATATGTTCATTATACTACTCCTATTTTAATTGTCAACAAAAAAACACCTCCTCAACTTTTAGTCGAGGAGGTGTAACAACAAAGGTTGTTATATAAGGGGTGTGTGTCCCTTTCGGGTGTTTTTAATTTCAGCCTATGCTGAAAGGCTTTGTCCAACACAAATAATAATTAACATATAACG
>JAAZIT010000413.1 GCA_012800685.1 Clostridiales bacterium | reverse complement strand
TTTCGTCAAATGAATTTTTAGTTTCTTCTATTATATTATAATATAAACTCCAATAATCACTTGAATTAGTCCAAACTCTAGCCACAATGCTTATTTTTGAGTCTTCAAATGAATCAACTCTAACAAGTGGTGCATCTGGGGATGTGATTATGTTTTTATGACTGTATATGACATCTTCAACTAAAGATATTGCTTTTTTATAATCATTATTATATCCAATTGCAAAGGTAAAATCCAATCTACGCTTGTTCTCCTCGTTGAAATTGGTAATAATTGAAGCAGTAATCTGTCCATTTGGAATGTGAATTGCCTTGTTGTCCGTTGTCAAAAGTCTAGTGTATAGAATCGAAATGCTGTCAACAGTCCCTGATTCGTCGTTAATTTTAACATAGTCGCCCTTTTTAAAAGGTTTTGAAAACAAAATTATAAATCCACCAGCCAGATTTGATAAGCTGTCTTGTAAAGCTAAGCCAATCGCTAAGCCAGCAGCACCAACGGCTGCAATTATTGAGCTCATAGGAACATTAAGTGCTGAAAGAGCTATAATTATAAGAAAAATATAAAAAAGAGTCTTAACTAGTGATAACAAGAATGTATGAATTGTAGGATCAATTTTTCCTTTTTTCAAGCCCCTTGACATTATTTTCAAAGTAATTTTTGATATTATAATACCAGCAATCATAATTATGAAGGCGGCGATTATTGACGGAAGCAGTCTTTCAGACCAATTAATAAATCTATTAAGCATATTATTCTCCTTTCACATTTTTTATTTACTAGTATTATAACACTAGGAAATAATTTATGCAAGTTGTGATAATATATAAGAAAAAAACAATAAAGTTTATGTAAAAAAAGGCATAAATTGCTTGTAAAAATATACAAAATAGTGTATAATTATTTATATTGATTTAACTAAGATAAAGGGGAAATGATAATGAGTCCATATATGTCTTTTCTAGTAAGCGCTTCAACTAAAACAGTTGAAATGAATCCTACTTTTGTTGGTGCAGTTGTTATTACTGGATTTGCAGTTGTTTTTGCAGGCTTACTTTTGCTTATCGCATTTGTATCTGCTTTAGGAAAATTCTTTACGTATAGAGAGAATATTAAAAATAGGAATCTTGAACTAAAAACCGAACCAAAAGCTGAACTAAAAGAGGTTGTTGTTACTCAAACACCTGTTCTAGCATCTCCATCTCCTATTATAGAAGAAGGTATTGATGATGAAGTAGTTGCTGTTATAATGGCTTCCATTGCCACTATGAGCGCCAAAACAGGAAAAAAATTGGCACTTAAGAGTATTAGTAATTCTGTTCCACAGCGTAATGCTTGGGCAGTTGCAGGACTTCAAGATAATACTAGACCATTTTAATTTAGAAAGGACAGTATAAATGTTTCAAAAATTTCTTGACACGATCGTTCAGCTGGTTAGAGAATCAGGCTTATATGCAATCTGTAACGGTTTTATTGACAATGGTGGTTACAAATATGTAATAATGATTTTAATTTCCTTCTTGTTTTTATATTTGGCTATTGCAAAAGGATTTGAGCCACTTTTATTGCTACCAATTTCATTTGGTATGCTACTTACGAACTTGCCGCTAACTGAGATGTATCATCCAGAGCTTTTTGCTGGTGATGTTAATTTCGGTAGAGTACTCCATGAAGGAGGACTGCTGGATATCTTATATTTAGGTGTTAAGCTTCAAATTTATCCACCTTTAATTTTCCTTGGAATAGGTTGTATGACTGACTTTGGTCCACTTATTGCTAACCCTAAGAGCTTTTTACTTGGTGCTGCTGCACAGGCAGGTATATTCTTTACCTTCGTTGGCGCTGCTGCTCTTGGATTTACTGCTCAAGAGGCTGGTTCTATTGCTATCATTGGCGGAGCAGATGGTCCAACAGCTATTTTCGTTTCATCAAAGCTTTTAGCAGGTGGTGGATACTCTATTGACGTCGGTACTATAGCCCTAGCTGCTTATACCTATATGGCTTTGGTACCTATTATTCAGCCACCTATTATGAAGGCTCTTACCACTAAAAAAGAGCGTCTTGTTAAAATGGGTCAGCTTAGACCAGTTTCTAAAACCGAAAAGGTTATTTTTCCTATCGCTGTTACACTAATAATTGCTTTGCTCGTTCCTTCTGCTGCTCCACTAGTTGGTATGCTAATGTTAGGTAACTTGTTTAAAGAAAGTGGTGTATGTGATAGATTAGTTAAAACAGCACAAAATGAGCTTATGAATATTATTACTATCTTTTTAGGTGTTTCTGTTGGTGCGACCACTACAGCTGATAAAATTATTAATATTGAATTTGGTAAGGTGATTATCCTCGGTGTTGTCGCTTTCGGTATAGGTACAGCTTGCGGAATTCTTTTTGGAAAATTAATGTACGTATTTACAAAAGGCAAGGTTAACCCACTTATTGGTTCTGCTGGTGTTTCAGCTGTTCCAATGGCTGCCCGTGTTTCTCAAAAAGTTGGTCAGGAATATGACCCAACCAACTATCTGTTAATGCATGCTATGGGTCCAAACGTTGCTGGTGTTATTGGTTCTGCAGTTGCTGCGGGTGTTCTTTTAAATATCATCTAGATTAGAATCATTGACTTTTATTAATACAAATATTATAATTAAACTGTTCTAATATGAGCAGTTTAATTTTTTAAGGATATAATTTTAATTTTTTATACAATTTTCTTGTTATATCTATTTGTCGATATAACGCCATGTTTTAAAAGGTTCTATGTGGAGCTGTAATTTATCATTAAAAATAAAAATTAAATGGGGGGAGCATATAATTATGAGTAATCAATTTTTTGCAATACTATCACGTATGAAATATATTAATCGCTGGGGACTTATGAGAAATACTATCAATGAGAACTTGAGCGAGCATAGCTTAGAAACTGCCTATATCGCACACCTGCTTGCTACAATTAGAAATGTTAGGTTTAATGGAAACGTTAATGCGGAGCGCTGTGCAGTGCTTGCAATGTACCATGATTGTACAGAAATTTTAACTGGTGATATGCCAACACCAGTTAAATATTTTAATACTGAAATAAAGAGTGCATATGATGAAGTTGAAAAGACTGCAATAGATAAAATGATATCTTTTTTGCCTGATGATATAAGCGAGAATTATATATCCTTATTTGAAAAAAGGGAAGAGGATAAAGAGCTATGGAAGCTAGTTAAGGCGGCTGATAAATTATCTGCACTAATTAAGTGCATCGAAGAAAAGCAAATGGGAAACAAGGATTTTTTAAGTGCTGAAAAGGCAACAATGAAAAATATACGTAAAATGAATATTAAAGAGGCTGATATATTCATTGATGAGTTTGTTGATGCATATGGTTTAACTCTTGACGAACAGGCTGGAGGGAGCTTGTTATAGTTTATATAACGTAAGACTAACTTAAGACTAAAAAGCTATGATGAAATTTCATCATAGCTTTTTTTGTACAAATAAAAATCCACTACAATTAAGTAGTGGATTTTTAAAAGAGTATATAATGAGGTTTTAAGAAGAAAGCTTATTTTTTATCTCCGT
>JAAZIT010000412.1 GCA_012800685.1 Clostridiales bacterium | reverse complement strand
GTAAATGTTGCTATTCAAGGGGCAATGGATATAATTGCCGAGGATGCTTCAGACAACGCTAATCTAAGAAAATATCTTAGACAAATGTTTGTTGAAATTGGAAAAATGAACTCCAAAGCTGTTGATGACGAGGTTGAAACAGTTTACAATAACTACTATGAATACTCTGAAAGAATTGAAAAAATTGCTGGTCACCGAGTTCTGGCTCTTGATAGAGGGGAAAAAGAAGGTATCCTTAAGGTTTCAGTTAGCATAAATGAGGGAGCAGGAGAACGTGCTTGCTGCTCAAGATATGTAATAAACAATTCAGCTTGTGGAGAGCTTGTTAAGTCAGCCTGTGAGGACAGCTATAAGAGACTTATTTTCCCATCAATTGAGCGTGAGATAAGAAGTGAACTTACTGCTAATGCTGCCGAGGGTGCTATAAAGGTATTTGGCGAGAACCTTAAACAGCTTTTGATGCAGCAGCCAATTAAAAACACCGTGACACTAGGGCTAGACCCAGCCTACAGAACAGGCTGTAAAATAGCAGTAGTTGACGAAACTGGAAAGGTTTTGCATACAACTGTTGTTTACCCTACCCCACCACAGAAAAAGGTTGCTGAAGCGGAAAGAACACTTATTTCACTTATTAATAAACACAATGTTAGCACAATAGCAATTGGAAATGGTACTGCCTCAAGAGAGTCAGAGGCCTTTGTTGCCGACATGATAAAAAAGCTTGACACAAAGGTTTCATATATGGTGGTTTCTGAGGCTGGTGCATCAGTTTATTCAGCATCTAAGCTTGCAGCAGAAGAATTTCCTGAATATGACGTTTCTCTTAGAAGCGCTGTTTCAATTGCAAGACGTTTGCAGGATCCTCTTGCAGAGCTTGTTAAAATCGACCCAAAAGCAATTGGAGTTGGACAATATCAGCACGATATGCCTAAAAAACGTATGGACGAAGCACTTACTGGAGTTGTTGAGGACTGCGTTAACAACGTTGGAGTTGACCTAAATACTGCATCTCACAGTCTTTTATCTTATATCTCTGGTATAAATGCAACAGTTGCTAAAAACATTGTTTCATACCGTGAAGAAAACGGTATATTTACAGATAGAAAACAACTTAAAAAGGTTCCTAAGCTTGGGGCTAAAGCCTTTGAGCAGTGCGCAGGATTCTTAAGAGTTCAGGATGGAAAAAATCCATTTGACAATACTTCTGTTCACCCGGAAAGCTATAAGGCAGCAGAGGCATTACTTAAAAATTGCGGATTTAAAGTTGCCGACATTAATGCTGGAGCGTTATCAGAGCTTTCGGAAAAAACAAATAACGTTGGACTAACTGGACTTTCGGAGGAAATTGGAATTGGTGTTCCGACTCTTGAAGATATTATTAAAGAGCTCGAAAAGCCAGGGCGTGATATTCGTGACGACCTTCCACCACCACTTCTGAGAAGTGGAGATATTATGGAGCTTAAGGACCTAAAACCTGGAATGGAGCTAGTTGGAACGGTTAGAAATGTTATTGACTTTGGTTGTTTCGTTGATATAGGCGTTCACGAGGACGGACTAGTTCACATCTCACAAATCTGCAACAAATTTATTAAGCACCCTTTAGAAGTCGTTAAGGTTTCTGATATCGTTAAGGTTAAGGTTTTAGAGGTCGACACAAAACGTAAGAGAATATCTTTGACTATGAGATTTTAATTAAGGAATGTGTTAAATTTAAATTACAAAGTAATTATTGTTTAATAAACAAAAAAATCGAAACCCTAGCTTACATTGTAATCTGAACCCAAAATATCAAACAATCTTTTAATAACAAACTATCTAAATCGACCAAGCTTTCGCTTGGTCTTTTTTTGTTGTGTATTTCTCTAGGTAATAGTGTGTTCTATAATTGTTTTTTAAAAAATCTATATGGACATTATAAAAATAAGCCGTCAAATAGCAGTTGTACCGCTTAGAAAGGCTTATATATAGACGTTTACAAGTTGTTTTTCGTAAAGTATATTACATTATGAAGTTAAAATTATTTTTTATAACCCAATTTTGCCGTCTTAGTAAAATACTTAATAACCTTATCAATACTAGTAAATTAAAAATAGATAATAAATTTTAGTTATTTGTACACTTAATAAAGCCTAAATATATCCCAAAACACATAGTTTGCATATAACTTTCTAAATATTATTTTTTAAAAATTATATTGACAAAACAAAACAAGTGTGATATCATTTAATACATACTAAAGGAATGTTAAAAAGGAGGGTTAAATATGGCGAGAAATAAGTACCCCGAAGTAACCATTGAAAAGATTTTAGATGTAGCACAAAGACTCTTTTTAGAAAAAGGTTATGACGGAACCACTATACAGGATATTGTTGACGAGCTTGGAGGGTTAACAAAGGGAGCAATTTATCATCATTTTAAATCTAAAGAAGATATAATAGACGCCTTAGGCGATAAAATGTTTTTTGATAATAATCCATTTGATATTGTTAGAAAGCGTAAGGATTTAAATGGACTTGAAAAAATGAAAATGGTAATTAGGTTAAATCAGACTAATAAAGAAAGCACGGAAATCTCAAGACAGTCAGTCCCTATTTTAAAAAATCCTCGAATTTTAGCAGGAATGATTGAATCTAATCAGCGTATTCTTAGTCCGCTATGGCTTGAAATCATTGAAGAAGGAAATAAAGACGGCTCAATGAATACAGAATATGCAAAAGAGTTATCAGAGGTGTTTCCGCTACTTAGTATGTGGTTAATACCATCTATATTCCCCGCCAGCTTAGAGGAAGGACTTAATAAGTTTTCTTTTATTAAAAAAATCTTTGACTCTATGGGTATTCCAGTATTTGATGATGAGATTATGGAGATTATTGAACAAAGCTTTTCTAGTATTACAAAATAAAAGTTATATAAAATTGCCTATTATAATCTTAAGGCGATTTTATTTTAACAATATACATTCATTCGTTCGGTATGTCATATCGATTTATTTTTTATTACTATACATACCAACCAAACGTATCTAAAGGAGGCAATATAATGAACAACTCGTTAGCAGTAACAACAACGCAATTAACAAAGGTCTTTAGTGGGAAAGAAATAATACGAGGATGTAATATTTCCGTACAGAAAGAAACTATATACGGTTTTCTTGGAAAAAATGGAGCAGGAAAAACCACTGTATTTAAATTACTATTAGGATTACTTTCGCCCACTTCTGGAAAAGCAACAGTTTTAGGACTTGACAGCGTAAAGGATAATATTGATATCTTAAGGAAAACAGGTAGCTTAATAGAAACACCTATTTTCTATGAGCATATATCCGCTAGAGAAAACCTAAAATTACATCTAAATTATATGAAAGCAACAAATGGAAATATTGAAGAGGCGTTAAAAATGGTTGGATTATCAGATATTAGTGAACAGCCAGTATCCACATTCTCTATAGGTATGCGTCAAAGATTAGCTATAGCTAGAGCATTAGTTCATAAGCCAGAGTTACTTATCTTAGATGAGCCAATGAACGGTCTCGACCCTATGGGTATAAAGGAAATGCGAGAGCTTTTTTCTTATCTTGTTAAGCATGAAAAATATACAATTTTGTTGTCAAGTCATATCTTATCAGAAATTGAAAAAATATCAGACTCTATTGGCTTTATTGTTGATGGTAAAGTGGTTGAGGAAATCACTCCTGAGGATATAAAAATAAAGCACCATACAATTGAGGATTATTTTATGAAAATCACTAATGGGGGTTTTAAAAATGAAAAAACTTATTAGCCTTGAATTAAAAAGAAACAGCTTGAAACCCTATTATATTGCAGTTGGAATTATTATGATTAGTATGTTGGGATTTTTATATTTAATTGCCGCAATGCCTAAGATTGACCCTAGCGAAGCAGATTTAGAAATATTTAGCTCATATGGTTCAATAATAATGATAAACAATATAATTGGTTCGGCCATTTTCTCAATTTTGTCGGCGGTAATGGCATCAAAATTTATTATAGAAGAATATTCAGGAAAAAAAGCCATTCTATTATTCTCATATCCAATTAGCCGTACAAAAATATTAGACGCAAAAATACTAATGATTTTTTCCTATACGGTTCTCTCTATGCTGGTTAGCGGAGGTATAATACTACTTATCTTTTTCACAACAGAAAGCTTATTCCCATTATGCTCTGGAACCCTCACCTTTGGTGTAATTCTTAATAGCTTTATATCCTTATTTTTCTACGCTCTTATTGCAGGGCTGCTGGGAGTTATTTCGCTATGGTTTGGGTTTGTTAAAAAATCTGTTGCAGTAACTATAGTTTCCTCATGTATTATATCATCTATTATTTCTCAAATTTCTGCAATGTCACTCACCTTTAATTATTTTACAATAATTGTACTTATTATAGCTTTTATTGCAGTAATACCAATATTAGGGAATCTTCATAAACAAGTTAAAAAAATGGAGGTGTAAATCTTGAAGGATAAATTATTTACGAAAAATTTTACATTACTTATTTTAGGACAGGTTAGTTCCCTATTCGGTAATTTTATATTAAAATTCGCCTTATCTATGTATGTTTTAGAGGTAACTGGTTCTGCAACAACATTTGCTAGTACTTTAGCGTTTGCAACTATTCCAACTATTTTACTTTCGCCATTAGGAGGTATTCTTGCAGATAGAGCAAATAGGAAATATATTATGGTGGCATTAGATACCCTATCTGGAATTTCCGTTTTACTTGCTATACTATTTTTTACCCATAACAGCTCAATCATTATTATTACTATATTGCTTGTTGCTTTATCAATTCTGGGTGCTTTTGAGTCCCCTACAGTTCAAGCTTGTGTTCCTCAAATGCTGATAGGGGATAATATTATAAAGGGAAATGCAGTTGTAAATCAGGTTGGTGCAATAGCGGCTTTAATTGCACCAATACTTGGAAGTTTGTTTTACACCGCTTTAGGAATAAAGCCTGTTATGTACATAGCTGTTTTATGCTTTTTTCTAACAGCAGGATTTGAATGTTTTATTAAGTTAAATCATGTAAAACCAGAAACTAATAAACACATCACCACAATTATTAAGGAAGACTTTTTAACAAGCGTTCGTTTTATTTGTAAGGAACAACCGACTATTTTTAAAATGCTTTTATTAACAACAATTATAACCTTTTTCGCCGCAGGAGCTGCATTAGTTGGACTTCCATTTATTGTCCGTAAAATTCTTAAAATGAGTGCAAAAATGTATGGTATAGCAGAAAGCTTGTTGGGATTTTCAGCAATTTTAGGAAGCATCGCCGCAGGACTTCTTATAGGAAAGCTAAAAATGAAAAAACTGTTTCTTCTAATTATTACAGTTGGAATATTCTTTTCTTTATCAGGTATTGTTTTTCTTCTTCCTGTTGGAGGCTTTACAAAATTTACACTTAACCTTATTAGCTTTTGTGGTTTTCAGATTGCAGTTTGTATTTTTTCTATTTTTGCACTTTCATATATACAACAAAAAACCCCTAACAACCTAATGGGCAAAATTATGTCTTATGTCGTAACATTTTCAATGTGTTCACAACCTCTGAGTCAAATGATTTTTGGTGTCCTCTTTGATAAATTTAGAAATTCAGCTTACCTTGTATTAGTTCCCACAGGAATAATTATTTTTATAATTGGGTTATTATCAATAAATTTCTTTGAAAAGATAAATGCTGATGAAGAGGAAGTATCAGAATAGTTAGCAATTTATTAGCAAAAAATTTTAAATTAGTAACACTTATAAATGATAAATTGTAATTCACATATAAATAAATAAAATATTTTTTTATAAAACCCTTGACAAATAAATAAAGATGTAGTACGATTGTATTAGCGAGTTAGTACAGTCATACATTCGGGGCTGTCTACTACCTTATAGAGAGAATAACACTTTACAGAAAGGAGAAACCTATGGCTTGGCAATTTACAAATGACAGACCTGTATATCTACAAATCGAGGAAGAAATACAACTGAGGATAGTTACAGGTATATATGCAGCTGGATCGAGACTTCCATCTGTTAGAGATTTAGCGGAAGAGGCTCAAGTCAACCCAAACACCATGCAGAAGGCTCTTCAAGAGCTTGAGCGTGATGAATTAATTATTTCACAACGCACTACTGGAAAGTTTGTGACTGACAACCAGAATAAAATAGTATCTGTACGAAAAAGTATAGCAAAATCCCTTATTGATGAATTTGTTTTAAAAATGAAAAAGCTGGGCATTACAAAGATAGATACCATTGCTTTAATAAACGAAGATAATTAATATGAAAAAAACGGTGTAGAAAAAGAAATCAAAAAGCTTCTCTGTATTAACAATATCAAGGGAAAAATTAATTTGGAAGGTGAATTTAAATGTCTGAAGTATTAGTATGTAAAAATTTATGCAAATCATATGGCAAGTTCCCCGCTTTAACTGATATTAACCTTAATATCCAGCGTGGAAGAATTATCGGTCTACTTGGTCCAAACGGAAGTGGAAAAACAACCCTTATAAAACTTATAAGCGGACTTCTTGTTCCATCGAGAGGGGAATTATCTGTAAACGGACTCCCAATTGGAGTTGAAACAAAAAAAGTTGTTTCTTATCTCCCAGAAAGAAACTATATTCCTGATTGGATGAAGGTTTCTGACATAGTTGAGTTGTTTGTTGATTTCTATACAGATTTTAACAAAACTAGAGCACTTGAAATGCTCGAAAACTTAAGTATAAGCACAAATGCAAAGGTAAAAAATCTATCAAAGGGTAACAAAGAAAAGGTACAATTAATTCTTGTTATGAGTCGAGAGGCGGATTTATATCTTCTTGACGAGCCTATAGCTGGTGTTGACCCAGCCGCAAGAGATTATATTTTAAAAACAATTATATCAAACTACAATGAAAATGCCGCAGTAATTATTTCAACACATCTTATTACCGATATTGAGCCAGTTTTAGATGAGGTAATTATGATTCAAAACGGAACTCTAAGAATTCATTCAACTGTTGATGAAATAAGAGAGCAAAATGGCATGTCAGTTGATGCTTTATTTAGGGAGGTATTTAAATGTTAAGAAAACTTTTTAAAATTGAATTTAAAAGCACAGCAAGAAAATTTATTCCAATTATCATTGGATATTTATCAGTATCATTAATCATGAAATTATTTCTAAGTCTTAATGATGCTGCACAAGATGTATTGGCTATTCAGCTAATTGTACTACTCGTAACGATTTTATACGTTGTTTTAACATATACTGTTTCGTTATATGCAATTTTCGGAAGTATAGCACGTTTTCGAAAAAATCTATTTACCGATGAAGGATATTTAATGAATACACTTCCAGTAAAACCTTGGCACCATATTTTTTCAAAGCTTTTTTCAGCATTTATTTGGTACATTATTAGCTTTGGAGTAATGGCTGGTTCTATGTTTATTTTAGCATATGATAACACACTTCTTAAACAAATCGGTAATTTCTTAAAAGAAGTTGGATTGAATTCTTCAAAGCTTATTGCAAAATACCCTTTAATTGTATTTTTGGTAATTCTTCTATCACTTATATCATTTATATTTATAATGCTAATTTTCTACATGAGTACATCAATCGGAAACGCTATAACATCAGCAAAAAAGGGTGTTATGAGTGTCGTAATTACAATTGTAATCCTAAGCGCTATAAGCTTTATTTCGGTATATAGTGGATTTGCAGGCGAAAAAATGCTTAATTTATTTAACATTACTAGTGGAAAAGGAGTAGCAACATTTGCACTTGCTTTCTACTGCATATTCTGTGCTGTTTT
>JAAZIT010000411.1 GCA_012800685.1 Clostridiales bacterium | reverse complement strand
TGATTTTATGGGTTTGTCCTTTTAAGATTTTTATATTATCTTCAGCTAAATCTATTATAATGGTATTTGGTTCAACAGTCACTTTTAAAGAGGCTTTCTTTTTGCTTAAATCATGGGTTGCAACAATTTCAGTTTCTCCAGCTGATTTTGCCGTAATCGTACCATTTTGAGAAACAGTGGCTACCTTAGAATTTGAGGAAACATAATTAATATTATCCCCAAATGGAAGCTTAGGCTCGGTTTTAGCGCCATAAACCTTTTTTTGTCCCTCATACATAACAACGCTTGTTTGGCTAAAATACACAGACTTAGGGAAAAAAATCCTTCTGATTATTAAAAAGCCAATTAGCAAGATTAGCACCAATGCACAAATCAAAATAACTAGAAGGTGTTTTTGCTTAAGATATATCTTTTTACGGAATAGTCTCATCTTATACCCTTTCTTTTTTCTATCTTTTTTGTTCTAAAGAATAATTATACCACCACTAAAGATAGATAGCAATAATAAATAAAATATATAACTTATCTTTGTACAAATTATTGGTGTTTAAACCAATTTTTAGAATAAAAATAATTTAACGGCAAATCTATATGCACTATCGTATCGTATAGTGCATATATTGACATTCAATTATATAGGTTAATATAATTTTTAAAAGTATGGGTATGTATAAATAATCTGGATAGAGGAGATTAATATAGAGCGATTTTGCTTAATAGAAGGCTTAATTTTATAGCTATAAAATTATAAATAAAGTTATTAAACGTTTACTATTGACATTTTATTGGGAATCGGTGTATAATTATCTAATAGAGATATTGAATTCGGAGGGTTTATATGAGAAAGTCAGTTACACTAGTTGATATTGCCAAAAGGTGCAATACAAGTAATGTCACAGTTTCAAAGGCTCTTGCCGATAAGAGCGGAGTTAGCCCAGAGCTTAGGGAAAAAATTAAGCAGGTTGCCGAGGAAATGGGATACGTTTCTGTAAAAACTGCAAATACAAGAAAAAAGAAAAACATTGGTGTTCTTATTCCAGATAAGTTCATTAGTGCTAGCGGTTCTTTTTATTGGGTTTTGTACAACAACTTAGTTCAAATGTTAATGAAAAAAAATCATTACTGTATTATGGAAATTCTCTCTGAAGAAGATGAGAGAGCTTTAGTTATGCCTAATATGGTTATGGACAAAAAGATTAGTGGATTAATTTCACTTGGACAGCTAAGTTTGAAATACGCCAAAAAGCTTAGAGACCAAATTCCTGAAATGATTGCACTAGACTATTATATTTCTGATTTCGAAGTGGATACTGTTATTACAAATGGATATAGCGGTGCTTATAAAATAACAAACTATCTAATTAGCATGGGACACACAAAAATTGGTTATGTTGGAAGCAAGTTTGCGACCAGCAGTATCCTAGATAGATATATGGGCTATTCTAAGTCAATGCTTGAAAAAGGATTCGAAATTCGATCGGAATGGACAATTGACGATAGAGATTCAGAAGGTGATTTTATTGAAATGAAATTTCCTGATATTTTGCCAACAGCATTCGTCTGTAACTGTGATGAGGCGGCTTATATTGTTATTAAGCAGCTTAAGGCTATGGGATATTCTGTCCCAAACGATATTTCAATAGTTGGATATGATAATTATATGATTTCTGAAATGTCAGATCCTAAAATTACTACAATCGCAATTGACGCGACTGTAATGGCGGCTCAGGCTGTTAAAGCGGTAATTGAAAGAATTGAGAATCCACTATTACCTTTTAAAGTAAGAAACCTTGAGGGCGACTTAAATATAAAAAATTCTGTTCGAAAGCTAAAATAATAAAAACTATATTCCTTAGCAGTTAATTAACTGCTAAGGTTTTTTTATTTTATGACACGAATAAAATATCTTATTTATATGTACTATTATAATAGTACATATCTATGGTTGAAGAGCCATAGAAAATCTTAATTAATAATATTATATTTAGTGCTTTTACTTAATGATTGGCTTAGAATGGTTAAATATCATATTAAATTATTACTTAATATGATTAATGTTTACAATAATATTACTTGACAAAATTAGTCTTATGAATTATAATTATAAATGTCAAAACTATCTGACTATTAATTTCAGATCCCTCCAAGCCACTGTGGAATTCCCGTTCCATGGTGGCTTATCTCTTGTTTTTTTGTTAAAATACTGAAAACGATTTACAATTTTGTTGAAAACGCACAAATAATAGATGGGCAAATTATACTAATTGTACAAAGTTGTCATATGTACTAGGGGAAACGTAAAATTATATTGACTTAATCTTAATTTTAGAATATACTTAATTTACGGATTTATTTAAACTTAATAAATCGAAAAATTAACAATATTATCATGGAGGTAAATTAAATGAAGGCAAAAAGAGTATTAGCTCTTTCTCTAGCACTTGCACTAACATTTTCAGTTGCAGGTGTAATGACAGGATGCGGAAAAGATGGAAAAACTGGTAAGGACGGCAAAAAAGTAACACTTGAGGTACTAACACAGCGTACTGACCTTGACCAAAACGGTACACTAGCAAAAGTTACAAAGGCGTTTGAAGATGCTAACAACTGTACAGTTAAGTACATTAGCTACACAAATTATGCTGATGACGTATCAACAAGAATGGGAACTAATGATTTTGGCGATGTTCTTATGATTCCAGATTCAGTTAAGCTTGAAGAACTTTCAAATTTCTTTGAACCACTAGATACATACACAAATGCAAGCACAAAATGGGATTGCGTTGATTCAAAGATGTACGAAGATCAAGTATATGGATACCCAACAGCTCTTAATATAGCTGGCGGTATTGTTTACAACAAGACTGTATTTGAAAACGCTGGTATTACAAAAATGCCAACCACTCCAGACGAGTTTATTGCAGACCTTAAGCTTATTGCAGAAAAGTGTGAGGGAGTTATTCCTCTATACACAAACTTTGCAGCAGCTTGGCCTCTAGCACAGTGGCAGGGACTTGTATGTTCAGCTTCAGGTGACAGCAGCTACGAAACAAATATTCTTAAGGATAAATCAACACTTTTTGAAGAAGGCAATGCATACTACACAGTATACAAAATGATGTACGATGTTCTTTCAGATAAAACTCTTCGTGAGCCAGATCCATCTTCAACAGATTGGGACGGTTCAAAGGTTGCACTTGCTAAGGGTCAAATCGGAACTTTAGTTCTAGGCTCATGGGGTGTTGCTCAGATTAGAGAAGAAGCTGTTAAAAACAACCTAGACCCAGATACAATTGGTTATATGGTTATGCCTTCAAATGTTGATGGAAAACAGTATGCACAGATTTCTGCTGACTACTGCATGGGTGTAAACAAGAACTCAACACAAAAAGAACTAGCTAAGAAATTCGTTGAATGGTACTGTGCAGATTCAGGAATTGCTACAAGTGAAATGGCAATTTGTGCTGTTAAGGGAAGTGAAAAGCCTGCATTTATGGAAGGTGTTAATACATTTATTAATGAAGCTACACCTGAAGAATATCAAGGCGTATTTAATAAAATTGATAAGGAATCAGAAATTGGTACATGGGATACAGACGTAGCTAATTTCAAGATTAAGATGTGTGAAGCAGCATTCGCTAACAAGGGTGAAAGCGAATTTGAAAGTATTATTAAAGATGTAAATACTAAATGGGAAGCTTCAAGAAAAGAAATCATGGGTGAATAATCCAAAATAAATTGCAACAGGGGAGTAATCCCCTGTTAGCTTTTTTATAAGGAAATATGAAATCCCTGTAAATCGCATATGTAAAATTAATTTCGGTGTCCCGATATGGAGGCGTGCAATGAAAAATAAAAAAACTTTTGGACAGTGGGTAACATCATATACTGGACAAAAATACTTAACAACATTTTTGTTTTTACTTATTCCATTAGTACTGCTAGTAGTTTTTACCTTTATACCAGCAATTAATATGGTGATTTTCAGTTTTCAAAGTAGAGACCAATTTGGAATTACAGTTGAATGGGTTGGACTTCAAAACTACAAAACAGTATTTGATACTAGTGCGGATTATTTAATTACATTTAAAAACAGCATATACTACATGATAGGCTCTGCTTTCCAGCTTGGATTTGCTTTGTTACTGGCAACTATTTTATGTAGCAAAATAAAATTTAAGGGATTATTTAAGGGAGTATTATTTTTCCCTTATCTTATGAACGGTGTAGCAGTTTCGCTAATTTTTAGAAGATTCTTCCAAATGGGTGACGGCATTGTTACACAGAATGGTACTCTAAACACAATTATTACTTCTCTTGGTGGAGAGGCTATACCATTTTTATCTAACCCCAATATTGCAAATTTCTGTCTAGTGTTTGCATCTATGTGGAAGTATATGGGCTTTGATATACTTATGTTTATCGGAGCTATACAGTCTATTAGCCAAGACGTATATGAGGCATCAGACCTTGATGGCGTAAATCCTTGGCAGAGATTTAAATACATCGTATTCCCTAGTATTAAATCTATTATTTCATTACAGCTTATACTTTCTATTAAGGGTGCTGTTTCTGTATTTGACATACCATACATCATTACTGGTGGTAAATTTGGTACCAATACATTTGTTATTAAAACAATTGAAACAGGATTCGTATTTAAAAAGTTTGGGTTGGCGTCAGCAATGGCTGTCGTTCTGTTAATGATTATAATTGTTGTAACTATAATACAAAAAGTATTGTTTAAAGAGGATTCAGACTATGTTCCTAAAAGGCGGAGATATTTTCGCGACAAGGAGGTGGCTAAGTAATGGCGAACAAGATAAATATTCACGGAATGAATTCTGACAGAACAGTTAAAAGAAAAAAGACCTATAGTGTGGGAGCTGTTTTTTCAGCAATTTTAAAATATATTGTGCTTATTATTAGCTGTACCTTAGTTATTCTCCCTCTTATTGTAATAATCTTAGGCTCACTCAAGGGTAATGCTGATTTTCTAGGCTCCCCTGTATTTTCTCTTCCAAAAGTATATGTATGGGAAAACTATAAAACAGCATTTATTGATGGTAATGTCCTTGTGGGTTTAAAAAACACTGGTATTATTATTGTAGCAGCCTGTCTGGGTACAATAGTTACTGGTACAATGACAGCATTCGTTATTCAGCGTTTTAAATCGTTATTTACTCGTGGTGTAAAAACTCTATTCTTGCTTGCAATGTTATTGCCAAACATTTCAATGCAAATAACAGTTTTCCAAATTGTTTATAATTTGGGACTTTACAACTCATTATACGCACCAATTGTTTTGGCTATCGGTACTGATATTATATCAATTTATATTTTTATGCAGTTTCTAAGTCAAATTTCTATATCACTTGATGAAAGTGCTATTGTAGATGGTGCATCATATCCACGAATTTATTTTAGTATTATTCTTCCTCTATTAAGACCTGCTATTGCAACGGTTCTTATTATGAAATTCGTTGGTATCTATAACGACTTCTATACCGCTAATCTGTATATGCCTGAGGACGACGTTGTTTCAACAGCACTTTATCGTTTTATTGGTCCTTTTGGTTCACAGTGGGAAATTATCTTTGCTGGTATCATAATTTGTATTATACCAACACTTATTATATTCCTAGCTCTACAAAAGCAAATTTACAGTGGATTAGTTTCAGGTTCGGTTAAGGAATAATCTATAAAAATTAAAGCAAGCTTTCTAAAGAAGGCTTGCTTTTTTGTCGAATGATTTATGAGAGAAAATTGCAAGAATATTATTAAAAAGTTTAAAAAGAATAGTAATTAGGTGATTAAAATAAATAGTAATTATGTAAAGATAAAGAGCAAAATAGTTGTTTTATATAATTTACAACAGAATTTAAATTTAGCCGATTGTAAATAAAAAATATTAAAAAGTTATGATAAATTAATAAGATTTATATAATAAGTTACCTAAATTTTAAATTAACAAATCTTTTATTGGTTCAATTTTTTATTGATTTT
>JAAZIT010000410.1 GCA_012800685.1 Clostridiales bacterium | reverse complement strand
TAAATACAAAGTATATTATAAATGGGACTAATTTTATAAAAGGAATAGCGAATATTACAAATCTAGCGTACTATGACGACGAAAATATTAACAGGTTAATTAATATAATTGTAGCTTGTATGCGACAAAAAGATTTCATCACATTAGAAGATGATGATGGGGAAAACGTGGTTAATGCTTTCCGTCTAAGTGGAATAACCTTAAATTAAAAATGTTTCACGTGAAACGTTAAATAAAAAATTTGGTGACGACATTGTTGTCGGTAGCAAATTCTTTTGAGGAAAATGTTTCACGTGAAACAATTTTTATACTATATAAGTTGAATATCCTTTAGATTTTAATTCGTTAGCCAGTCTTTCTGCATTGGCTTTTTCTCTAAAAGCTCCAACTTGAACTTTATATAATTTTTCTGTATATGTTATATAAGTGCTATAACCTTTTGACTTTAATTCATTAGCTAACCTTTCCGCATTGGCTCTTTCCTTAAATGCACCTACTTGCACTTTATATAATTTTTCTGTTGTGTTTTGTTTTTCGTTGTAATATCTCATTTCATAAAAATTTAAAATACCTTTTGTAATAGAAATTGCTAGTTGTTCTTGTTTATTTAGTAGTATTTTTCTATCCTCTGCATTAGATATAAAAGCCATTTCTAGTAATACACTTGCTGTCTTAATTTCTCTTACCATATGGAAATTAGCTTGTTTAACTCCTCTATTTTTTGTATACAATTTAGCCTTTATAATTTGGTTTAGGATAGCCTTAGCAAGTCCAATTTCTCTATTACCTTGCCCATATGTGTATATTTCTACACCTTGAGCAGTTTTATCAGTAAAAGAATTACAGTGTAAAGATACAGCAACATCTACATAATTAGCATTTGCCATATTACTTCTACTTTCTAAAGAAGGATTAGTATCACCACTTCTACTCTCTATAACAGAAAAGCTATGACGTTCTAAGTGATATTTTACTCTTTTTCCAATAGCTAGAACAATATCTTTTTCTTTATATCCTCCAGCAACTGCTCCAGGATCACCTCCCCCGTGCCCATAGTCTAAAAATACTTTTGGCATATTAATTACCTCCTTTTTCTAAATTATCTAACCTAGCGTCTATTCCCTTTAATGTGTTGCTTAATTCTGTAATTGTTTTATTTAATTCTATTTGTTGTTTATACATAAATACACAAGCAACGATTGGAAAACCTACATTAGATATTAATTGCGATATTTCTTGCATATTATTCACCCCCCATTTTATTTTTAATTTTCAAATACTGATTGACCTTTTACAGTTAATGTCGGTAATGTTATTTCCCCGTCAACAAAGAAGTTCATTGCACTTGTTCCCGTATTAGGTGATAGATATATTTCTAGGTGATTATTAACTTTTGCAGTTGTTAATGTAAAGTCTGTTACAATTCCGTCGCTATGATATTCGAATTCTTCTTTTATAATAAAGTCTGCTGGACTTTGGGCACTATTACGTGTTGTTGCATTTGTAACAACTCCGTAAGCTGTTTTCTTTACGGCACAACTTGTCCCCGTTCTTTGTCCAAATATATTTAATTGAATTATCCCAATTGGATAACCCCCAACTAAACCAATTTTATAAACTGTTTTTGTTTCTCCATTAGCTATACTAAGTTGTTTTTGGGATAACTTTACTTTATATTCATAGTTTAAACTAGAGACATTTAATTTCTTAATATCATCATCTAATTTTCCTATTTTTGGCACGCCAAAATAATCAAGGTAATTATTTGCTCTTTTAATATTTCCAACGTCGGAAGGGTGAACCGTGTCAATCATATAACCAAGAGAATTTGCAATTTCGAACGTTTCTCCCAGTAATTTTCTTTCATCAATAAAACCACACTTTTTTTCTTTACAATATGCTTTTATTTTTTCCTCAAATAATTTTAATGTAGTATCTCCACTAATTTCGTTTTGTCTAACTAAAATTAAATTTGTATTTTTGTTAATATACGGTGTTAAATAATTTCTCATTGTTGTATCAAATTGGACTGGTGTTAATGTTCCTTTGTCATTTGCTCCACCATTAAAAATGAATATATCCGGTTGCAATATATCAAGCCATTTTTCTCTAAATGATGCATCGGTCTTGTTATGGTCTGAAAGTTTGTCGCCACCTTTCCCAATTTTAGAGAATATAACACCTTCGTCATTGTAAAGGTAAACCCCAAATATTGCTACTTTTCCCGTAATAGTATCAAGTGATATTTCTCCTTTGTGAGGGTATTCATTTATAGGCAATTTGTAAACACCTAAATCATAAAAGTCGTTTGCTGTATCAACTAATACACCATCTGTTTCGTCAATATATTGAGCCTTGAATGTGCCTCCTCCCGGTTGTTTTAAATATATTACTTTTGCATATTTAAAATTCTTTTCGGTTAAGTAAAGCCATACCCTAGAGGTCCCTGTTGCATTTTCTGTATATATTCCCTTATTATCAAATGAATATTTTGCCGGGGCATTACTAGGGTCTAAGTTAGAAATATAACTAACTCCACTTATATTCCAACTTCCAATATTTGATACTGTAGCATTTTCAAACCCAATATAACCAAGTCCACCGTTTCCAAGTTCACCTTTTATTCTAGGGGCAAAGTATTTTCCCCAATTAGTGTTACCTGCACCATTTGTTAAACTATCAATACCAGCAATTATATGTGTTAAACCTTTTACCTTTTGTGTATTATTTAAAATTGATTTGTAAAAATTCATATTGTCAAGTAATTGATTATTTAAACTTGGTATATCTACATTATTTAATTTTTCAACTGTTGCCCTCATACCTTCTTCAGATAAAGTCGGTCTATCCAGCCCCTGCCAGCTCCCTTTATGGTCACCGTGTAGGTCCGTTTTAGTGTTAATTTTTTTTGTTAAGTTGACAACAGTTTCATCAATACCTTTTGCTAGTTTTCCAATAAAATTATTTATATTTTCAATAAGTTTTAAAACTGTTTTTTCTTCACTCTTATAAATACTAAATTTTCCTTTATTCCATTTGTCAAAAAATTTCATTTAAT
>JAAZIT010000409.1 GCA_012800685.1 Clostridiales bacterium | reverse complement strand
TATGACCATGCAGTAACCGGCGTTGTGACGAACTGTTTATCTATATCTGGTAGGGGAGCATCTAATAATGTGCAGACAGCGGCTAAGTTCAATGGGACATCGTGGTCGAGTATTGCACAACCTCAACCCCGCTGTTATCATGGTGCAGTTGGCAATTCATCAAATGCAGTAACCGCTGGTGGACTATATACCTCAAGTGTATCTAGTTCAACAAATACTTGCTATCAATTCAATGGGACATCATGGTCAACCAAAGCCTATATGTTACAGAATCAGTATCATTTTTCTTATTTTGGTACGCCTGACTACTTTGTGTGTGCCGGGGGGAGGTATTACCAAACCCAGTCTACCGCAAATAATCGTACTCAAATATTTAACGGTACAGCTTGGCTAAACGGGGCAGTATGTAGCTTATATACTCAAAGAGGGTTTGGTACTGCAGGTGAAGGTGTAAACTTTTCTGGCAATGGTTCTGAATTATATTATAGTTAAAGGAGGTTTATTTATTGTCTAATATAATAAAAGTCCGGGGAGAATATTTTTTACAAGATATTAAAGAAGCAGGGTTATTACCTGAAAAATTGGAGTTAAGGGTTGCAAATCTACTGCCCGAGCTAGAGCATAATTTTAAAACTCAAACTCTTTGGAGAACAGAAACTGAAATAAGGTGTTCAGTTTTAAACGATAAAGACTTTCCAGATAAGGCAAGTAAATTTCATCAAGCCAAACTGGAACAAATGGTATTTTTCGAACAATTGCTGGATTTGTCATTTGAATACAGGAAGACTCAACAAAAATTAAATATAAAAGAAGCAGAAATAGAAGAAATAGAAGATAAACTACTTAATGATGATTTAAAAGAATATCAAATAAAAAAGATGCGAGCTAGGTTAGAAATTAAAAACATTGAAAAACAGGAAATTATTTACTCCTTAGAGAATATGAGAGTGCAGGGAAAAGAAAGAGTTAGAGAATTAGAAATTTGGTCTAAAATAAAAAATGAATTAAATGATGGGAGCTTTGACACGGATAATAAAGACAAAAATCAACTTATATCTCTAACTATAAGGTATATACAAGAAGCATTTAATATCTCAAAATTTGCGTCTGGTACGGACATTGGAAGTGCTGGCAATATAATGGCACAGTTTCATATGCTGGTAAAAGAATGCTTAGTCAGGGGTTTGCTAAATGATGTTTTAAATTATTTTGGGAGTGATAGTGAGATAACAAAATGGCTTATTTCATATTTTGGTTTGGAGGTAATAAAAAATGATTAAGTATATCAAAACATTGCAAAACGGTGGCGGACTAATTACACACGAGGACCAAGAGGTGGATAATTTATTTTTTTCTGTGGTTTTTGTAGATAATCAGAATATGAGCTATATTAAAGTGCAGGGTGAAGAAGACAAAATAAATAAATGGGTAGGTAGGGTTCAAGGGGAATATATTACGGAACAAGAATTAAGTGATTCTATTCCAAAACCAGCGGAAACTAGGCTAGAAAAACTTGAACAACTTGTGGCAGATTTAGCAAGTCTACAGTTGGGGGTGTAATATATGGATGAAAGAAAATTAAGACTATATAAATTCCTACTTGATATGGGTAGGGTTACATTGGAGGATATTCCAGAGCCTTATAGAACAGAGATTAATGAACAATAAGATTATATTGTGCAATAAGCAGGGAGATTAATTTCTCCCTGTAAAACCTTTAAGGGGTGATAAGTTGAAATTCAATTACGATACTCTTAAAGCATTTCAAGTATTCTCTAAATACTATTTCCCTTTGTGGCAAAG
>JAAZIT010000408.1 GCA_012800685.1 Clostridiales bacterium | reverse complement strand
AGAGTATAATTTTCTCGAGTTTTTAGAACACTAAATCTTAAGCAGAATATAATTATCTTAAGTTCTTAAAAATTGAAATTTAACTAGAGTACAAAAAGCATTTGACATATTAAGTCAAATGCTTTTGCTTTTAATAAAACTTCTAAAACTAGAGATTTTATAAAACCTTATACCTAAAAATCTAAAATCGCCAAAATCTTGTTATTATATCGTTAATTTACAAAAGGGCGGATTAACCGCCCTTTCATTTTAGTATTTATCGTCCACGTCGTTTATACTTTCGGGATTAAATCCCATTTCATCTTCATCTAAAAAGATTTGTACAGCGTCCTCAGCCACTGCATTAAGTGACGGGTTATATTCTTCTAAATCATCATCTGAATATGAGTACTTGTTAATATCAGAGCTATAATTATTGTCACTAATTACGTCCTCTGAAACATAGTCATACATTGAATTTGATTTTTTGTCGGTCTTTGAAAGCTTAAATCTAGCAATCATATTTTTCAAAATTAATGATTGATTTGAAAGCTCCTCACTAGCTGAAGCACTACGCACAGCCGTTGAAGTATTTGATGCAACAACTGATGAAATTTGGTCTACACCAGTATTAATTTGAACGATTGCATCTGACTGATGACCTGACGCATCAGAGATATCTTTTACAAGTTTCTTTGTATCAGTTGAGTCCTCAACAATTTTGTGAAGTGCTCTTGCAGTCTGTTGTGCAATATCAGAGCCCTTAGCAATAGCATCCGTTGAGTTTTCAATAAGTGCTGCTGTTTGTTTAGCAGCCTCAGCACTCTTTGAAGCAAGCCTTCTAACTTCATCAGCAACAACTCCAAAGCCCTTTGAGCCCTCTCTAGCAGCCTCAACAGCCGCATTAAGCGCAAGGATATTTGTTTGGAATGAAATTTCATCAATAACCTTAATAATTTTTGAGATTTCTGAAGAAGAAACGCTAATTTCACCCATTGCCTCAAGCATTTTTTCCATATCTTGATTACATGCTGCGATTGCATCTGTGTTAGACTGAACAATTTTATATGCTTCTCTAGCCGATTCGGCATTTTGAGTTGTTTGATTTGAAACCTCAGTAATTGTTGCAGAAAGCTGAACAATTGAGCTTGCTTGTTGAGTGGAAGCCTGTGACAACGCTTGGGCATTGTTTGAAACCATTTCAGCACCACTTGAAACCTGTTCTGTGGCAATGTTTATACTAGCAAATGTATCGGAAAGCGACTCTAAAATAGAGTTAAAGGTTGATTTTATTTTAATGAAATCCCCTCTAAATGTGCCTTCTACTCTATGTGAGAGGTTTCCCTCTGAGATATTTGTCAATGCAACTGTAATAAGATTAATGTACTGTCTAAGAGATGCTACCGTTTCTTCTAGTGAATTTGAAAGTACCCCTAATTCGTCCTCGGTATCACTTAAGTCAACAGGATCGGACAGGTTTCCTTGAGAAAGAGCACGAAGTCTTTGAGTTGTTTTAACAATTGGAGTTGTAATAGTTCTTGAATAAAAAACAACAACAATTATTGTAAATAAGATAAGCAAAATACAAATAAATATAAAAATTAGTATTCTTCCATTTGTCAAAGAAACATATTCAGATTTATCGCAATTAAGAAAAACAATTCCGTCAAAATCATCTGTGTGAGAATAACCAACTAAATACTTTGTTTTACCTAGTTTATATTCACCAAAGCCATTTTTATTTTTAATGACTTCTTCCGAAAAATCTGCTGCTGATTGATAATTTTTATCCTTTTTAGCCTTTTCGATTGGGTTATAGCTTCTTATTAAAGACTGGTCCGAATAAGCAATCACGTCACCAGTTTTGTCAAATAAATAAACCTTACCAGTATTTCCGAAGGACAAGTTGCTAATAATATCAATGATCCCATTAATGTCATAAGAAACACTTACAACTGAACTATATGTGTTATCAGCTGAAACAACTGGGACAAGTATAGCATATCCAGTAAAATTATCGCTTTTCTTTATTTTTGTTACAATCCCTAAATTGTCTTTAGAAATATTTTGAATTTCATCAGCTGTAATACTCTCTGAGGATATTTTTTTATTAGAAGAACTAATTAGTGTTCCATTTATATCAAAAACTGAAACGTCGACAATATATGTATCATCAATACTTGATTTAATATATTCAACACGTTTATCATCAGTTTCTATTTTTGAATATTCATTATTACTAACTATAGACTCGAGGGTGTTTTTTTCTTGTTTAATCAAAAAATTAATGTTTGTTGAAACTTGGTCAGCAAGAGGAACTAACAAGTCCTCTAGGGTTGAAGATGTAGCATTTTGAATTGAAGATATTGCAACTATACTTAGAACAATTGTAATAACAAGTGAAATAATAGTAAAACCCAATATCAATTTCGATTTCAAGCTTTTCATTATAATCCCCCTATTTAGAATATTTTTATATTATGTATTACAATAAATTATATCAGAAATGCACAAATTTTACAAGGCTATTATTATTTATTT
>JAAZIT010000407.1 GCA_012800685.1 Clostridiales bacterium | reverse complement strand
TTGAAGTGCTTCAGCAATGGAATCTATATATGGTGACAATCTTAGCCACATAAGTGACGCTTTTTTATTTGCTTTTGAATACTCAGTATTTCTTTCATTAAACTTTTCTATCTCAAAATCTTCTCTAGCAAAAGCCTTAACTACTCTATTCCCTGAAATGTTTTCTTGTGCCGCTGTGTTCATTTGAGATAATTTCTCACGCAGCTCAACATACATCGGACCAACTTTTTTTCTAAAAGCTAAAGTTATTAAAAATATAAATGGTGTGAAAATCAATATGCAAAGTGCAAGCCGCCAATTTGTTATTAAAAAATAAATTGCCGTTGACGAGAATAACACTATACATTCCACAACACTTCTTATTATCCACGCTAGACAGTGACGAACCATATCTAAATCACCAGTTAGCCTTGTCATTAAATCACCAGTACGGTTTTTATCATAGTATTCCATATCTTGGTTTTCAATTGACGCAAATAAATTGTTCCTAAGCTTATACACCATGTTCTGTGTTGCTACTTCAAGGGACATATTCGCACTATATTGAAGAATAGTCCTCAACAGCGTTGCACCAACCATAAGTATTAATAGCGTTATAAGCAAATTTCGCTTAGTTTCAAGATTTTGAAGAGCATTATCACCGTTTATAAAAATATCAACGATTTTCTGGGAAAATATCGGTGTAGTTAGAAACATTGTTTGTGCCACAACTGTAAAACAAAGTCCTAGTATATACAACTTCCTATAACCCTTTAGGTTTGCCCAAACCCATCTTATTTGAAACATCTAATCATCCCCTTACTTATCAATAACAAAACCGAATTATTTTGTTATAATTTTTACTTCATTTGTATACCACATATTTAATATTCCCTACTAACTATCATAATACATAAAGCCTACTCTAAGTCAAGGGATATTTGAAAATAATTTCGAAAATTCTCACTTTTAAGATTAAAAACACAATTGATATCATTTCTTTTTACATTTGACAGATAATTACAAATTATATTCGCATGATATGAAAATATTAAACTGAAAAGTTGTTAAATTTCTTTTAACTTACAAAGTGCTATTGTATATATTTTGTCCATGTGATATGCTTACATTAACATAAAATTTAAACTAAATATTTTTGTAAGAAACCTTATGCATTTAGATTTAGAGGCTTTAAAAATATTTTGACTAAAAATTTCCAATGGAGGTTATTATGATTAAAAAAATTGATTTAAGCGGTAAGTGGCACTTGTTTTTAGATGAAAATATGAAAGATGAAAAAGACTATAAGGACTTCATTATTCTACCTAATACTACTTCAAATGCAAGAAAAGGTACACCAAATCCAGCTTGCGAGACAGGTTTTCTTACTGACGCATATAAATTCGAGGGGAATGCTTGGTTTTCAAGAAAGATTAAAATTCCAGCCTTAGAAAATAATACAGTTAAGCTTTTTTTAGAAAGAACACGCATTACCACCGTTTTTGTTAACGGTAAAAATGTTGGCACTCAAGATAGCTTTGTTGCTCCTCACATTTATGATATAACTGATTTAATTTCTGTTGGTGAAAACACTATTGAGATTTGTGTATGCAACACTGGATACAAAACTGGCGGCGGACATATGACGTCTCAAGATACCCAATCCAACTGGAATGGTATAACAGGTGAAATATCTTTAAGAATTTATAATAATACTTATGCTGAAAACATTTTTGTTGAAAGTGATATTGAAACAAAAACACTAAAAATTTCAGCTGAAATTGTGGGCGAGAAATCTGGAAGTGCTTTAATTTCATGTAATGGAATTTACGGAAACGAACAGAGCTTTGAAAAACAAACCTTTGATTATCAAAACGGAAAGCTTTCTGTTATATATAAAATGGAAAACTCTAAGATGTGGAGTGAATTTGAACCAAATCTTTATAGCTTGAAAATAGAAGTTGACGGGGATATTGTTGAAACCATTGTTGGACTAAGAGAATTTAAAGCTTCGGATAATGGTGATAAATTTACTATAAACGGCATTAAAACTTTTCTTCGTGGTAAGCATGACGGCTTAATATTTCCAAAAACTGGCTATGCACCAACTAGCGTTGATGAGTGGCTAGATGTTATGAAAACCTCTCAAGACTATGGCATGAACCATTACCGTTTTCACACATGTTGTCCTCCTGAGGCTGCATTTATCGCTGCTGATATTTTAGGGATTTATATGGAGCCACAGCTTCCATTTTGGGGAACAATTACAACGGAAAAGGACGAAAAACACAATAAAGAGGAGCAAGACTTTCTTATTGAAGAGGGCTTTAGAATAATCAAGGAATTTGGAAACCACCCATCATTTTGTATGATGTCAATGGGTAATGAGCTTTGGGGCGACCATGAACGCATAAACGATATTTTAGGCGGATATAAGGCAATTGACAAGCGTCATATGTACACACAAGGCTCTAATAACTTCCAGTGGTTCCCGAATGTGTTAGAAAATGATGATTTTTTCGTTGGGGTTAGGCTTGCAAATGACAGACTAATTCGTGGCTCTTATGCTATGTGTGATGCCCCTTTAGGACACATTCAGACAGATAGACCCTCTACAATGCACGATTATGATGACGCTGTTATTCCTAAAAAGGAAGCGGCAAAAACAGAAGCCTCTGCTGACGGCACGGTTAAGATTCAATATGGAACAACTATGAAAGAAGTTAAAGCTAGTGACGCTGACGCTGATTTTATCCCAAAAGTTCCAATTGTAACTCACGAAATTGGGCAATTTGAAACATATCCAAACTTTAACGAAATAGAGAAATACACTGGTCCTTTAAAAGCTAGAAACTTTGAGGTTTTTCGTAAAAGACTTGAAGAAAAGGGTATGCTAGGCTTAGCTGATAAATTCTTTAAAAGCTCTGGAAAGCTTGCTATGGCTTGTTATAAAGAAGAAATGGAAGCCGTACTTCGCTCAAAAACAATAGCAGGCTTTCAGATACTTGATATTCAGGACTTTAGTGGTCAAGGTACAGCTTTAGTTGGGGTTTTAGACGCATTTATGGACAACAAGGGCTTAATAACTGATAAGGAATGGCGTAATTTCTGCTCTGAAACTGTTTTATTAGCAAGATTTTCGTCATACACTTATGAAAGTGGCGAAAGCTTTAATGCACATATTGAAATAACTGATTTTAGTGCAAAAAGCTTAGATAAAAAAACTCTTACCTGCAAGGTTACAGGTGATAAATTCGAACAGATTTCAAAAGACTTTATAATAAATCACAGGGGTGAAAATTATATTTCTGTTGGGGATTTCTCCTTTGAAATACCAGAAATAACAAAGCCACAAAAGCTTTTATTTGAAATTTATATTGACGAAACTAATCTCTACAATTCATATGATTTATGGATTTATCCTAACGCAATTAAGCTAGAAACTAATGGTGTTTTCATCTTTGACAAGCTTAATAAGGAAGCTAACGAATTATTAGAGAGTGGAAAAACCGTATTAATAGTTCCTAATTTATCGGAGCTGGAAAATTCTATTGAGGGCTTTTATTGTGCTGATTTTTGGTGCTATCATATGTTTAAAATCATTTCAGAGATGATGAAAAAGCCAAATCCAGTTGGAACAATGGGACTTTTAATTAACAATAATCACCCTGCCCTATCAGAATTTACTTCTGAAGATTATTCCACGCAGCAATGGTGGGAAATTGTTCAAAACTCAAGGTCTGAAATTTTAGACGATTCCTATGAAGGGAAAAATATTATAGTTCAAACAATTGATAACTTTGAACGTAATCACGTTTTAGGATTGTTATATGAATACTCTCACGCAAATGGCAAGGTTGTGGTGTGCAACGTTAATTTTGATGCAATAATTGACAAACCAGAGGGTAAGCAGTTTATTAAATCTATTCTAGGATATTGCAAAAACAAATAAGCACTTCTTAAATAAATTACGCAACACATAATTACAAACAACACTTTGACATAAAAACCAAAGTGTTGTTTGTTTATTTAGCGATTTTATAAAAGTATTTTAAAGGTAAGCTTTGTCTTGTAATAAATTACAAGGAATTTTTAAAAGTTCTATTAAAGAAAGTTGACTATAAAAGTTTGTCTTTAACACGCTATTATTGCTTTTATTAGTTATTTATTATTGATTTGTATAATATATAGTATAAAGTTGTGGGTTATATTGGGAAATTAAGATATATAAGTTTGTCTTTAATGTGCTATTTTTGCTTTTATTAGTTGTTTATTATTGATTCTTCACAATGAATAGTAGAAAATAGTCGGTTATATTAAAAAAATGAAGAAATATCGGTTTGTT
>JAAZIT010000406.1 GCA_012800685.1 Clostridiales bacterium | reverse complement strand
TTATATCCATTTTTCTTTTTAAAATCGGAAGGAAGAAATTCTACGTTTGTTTCTTTTGAAACAAGTTGTCCGATTTCATTTAGCTTTCCTGCATTTTTCATTGGACTAATTGTAAGAGTTGTAGTAAATAATTCAAAACCATTTTTATAAGCATACTCAGCAGTTTTTCTTAGCCGAAGCTCATAGCATTTATAACATCTTTCGCCACCCTCAGGGGATTTTTCGAATCCTTTTATAGCATTATAAAATTCGCTTTTATTAAAATCAATTTTTTCGCAATGAATTTCATATCCAAGCGGAATTTCTTCAATAAGTCTAACAAGCTCTAAATATCTAAAATCAAATTCTTCTAGCGAATTAATATTAGGGTTATAAAACAAAATAGTTATATCAAAATGTTCATTTAAATACTCAAGAACATAACTAGAACAGGGAGCACAGCAAGCATGAATTAAAAGCTTAGGCCGCAACCCCGATTCTGTATTATGTTGGATAATATTTTCCAAAATTTTACCGTAATTTACTGTTATCATGTCATTTCCTTAAATATTATATGTTTAAGTTTATTATATATTATTTACCTAAAAAATAAAATAGGAACGTAGCCTTTTCGGAAAAAGTTCTACGTTCCTTACAAATCAATGTAGTGTTAATTGTGTAATATGTTGTTAGCGTTTCCTAAATTTTGGAAGTTATTAAATCGCCCATTTCTGTACATGAAACACACTTCATTCCCTCGCTCATAATATCACCTGTACGATAGTCTTCATTTAATACTTTATCAACTGCCTTTTCAACTGCATCAGCCTCCGCACTCATGTTGAATGAATATCTTAGCATCATAGCTATTGAAAGTATTGTAGCAATTGGATTAGCCTTGTTTTGTCCAGCAATATCAGGGGCTGAACCATGAATTGGCTCATAAAGACCAAGAGAAGTTTCACCAAGTGAAGCCGATGGAATCATTCCTAGTGAACCAGTTATCATTGAAGCCTCATCTGAAAGAATATCACCAAAAAGGTTTTCAGTAACCATCACATCAAATTGTGCAGGGTTTCTTACAAGCTGCATAGCTGCATTGTCAACAAGCATATCTTGAAATTCAACATCTGGGTAGTCCTTAGCAACCTTGTGAGATACCTCTCTCCAAAGTCTTGATGAATCAAGAACGTTAGCCTTGTCAATTGAATGAAGCTTTGAACCTCTTTTTCTGGCCATATCAAAAGCTACACGGCAAATTCTATCAATTTCATAATCAGCATAAGCCATTGAATCGGAAGCGTGTTTAACACCATTTTCGTCAGTATAGGTTTCTCTCTTGCCGAAGTAAGCACCACCAATAAGCTCACGAACAATTACTAAATCCAAACCGTTTTTAGTAATTTCTTCTTTTAGTGGACAAGCGCTTGCAAGGGCAGGAATTAGCTTAGCAGGACGAATGTTAGCAAAAAGCTTTAAAGCACCTCTAATTCCTAAAAGTCCTGCTTCAGGGCGAAGATTTCCAGGAAGTGTGTCCCACTTTGGACCGCCGACTGCACCGAGAAGAACACTGTCTGAAGCTAAACAAACATCAATTGTTTCTTGAGGTAGAGGAACACCAGTTGCGTCTAATGCACAGCCACCCATAAGAACATCTGTGTATTCAAAGGTGTGTCCGTATTTTTCACCAATTTTATTTAAAACCTTTTCAGCCTCTGTAACTATTTCAGGGCCAATTCCATCGCCTTTAATTACGGCAATTTTTTTGTTCATATTAATTTGCTCCTTATCTGTTAAGATTAATGTCAAAAACAACTATTACTTTAGAGAGTTTAAAAGTCCATTTTGGTTAATTATATTAATCAAGAACTCTGGAAATGGTTGTCCCTGATAAGTTTCGTTTTTAGTTTTATTTGTAATTAGCCCTGTGTCAAAATCAATTTCAACTTCATCTCCGCTTTCGATTTTTTCAGAAGCCTCTGCACATTCAATAATTGGCAAGCCAATGTTAATTGAGTTTCTGTAGAATATTCTTGCAAATGTTTTCGCAATTACGCAAGAAATTCCGCTTTCTTTTAGTGCAATTGGAGCATGCTCTCTTGAAGAACCACAGCCAAAGTTAGCCTCAGCAACCATAATATCCCCATCTTTAACCTTGTTAATAAAGTCAAGGTCGATGTCCTCCATACAGTGAGCAGCAAGTTCTTTGTGGTCAGTTGTATTTAAATAACGAGCAGGAATGATAACGTCAGTATCAACGTTGTCACCATACTTATGTACTTTACCTAATGCTTTCATATCTATTATCCTCCCTAATTACATTACTTCACTTGGTTGTGAAATCTTACCTGTGATAGCTGATGCAGCAGCAACAACTGGTGAAGCCAAATAAACCTCACTCTCAGGGTGACCCATTCGACCAACAAAGTTTCTGTTTGTTGTTGCAACAGCACGCTCTCCTTTAGCTAGTATACCCATGTGTCCGCCTAGACAAGGTCCGCAGGTTGGAGTTGAAACAGCACAGCCAGCATTCATGAATATTTTAAATAGACCCTCGTCCATTGCTTGTGTCCAAATCTTTTGAGTTGCAGGAATAACAATACATCTAACACCGTTTGCAACCTTTTTATCCTTAAAAATTTCAGAGGCGGCTCTCAAGTCCTCAATTCTTCCATTTGTACAAGAACCAATAACTACTTGGTCGATTTTAATCTCCCCAAATTCATCAAAAGTCTTAGCGTTTTCTGGAAGGTGAGGGAACGCAACAGTTGGCTTAATTTTACTTAAATCAATGTTATAAACCTCATCGTATTCAGCGTCTTCATCAGCCTCATAAATGGTGTAAGGCTTGTTGCTTCTTGCTTCAATAAATTCAATTGTCTTCTCGTCAACAGCAAAAATACCGTTTTTTCCGCCAGCTTCAATAGCCATGTTAGCCATACAAAGTCTGTCCTCAACAGTTAGATTTTTTAATCCGTCACCAGAAAATTCCATTGATTTATAAAGAGCACCGTCAACACCAATCATTCCGATAATGTGAAGAATAACGTCTTTAGAGCTAACATACTTGTTTAGCTTTCCTGTAAGATTAAATTTTAATGCTGATGGAACTTTAAACCAAGCTTTACCAGTAGCCATTCCAGCACACATGTCAGTTGAACCAACACCTGTTGAAAAAGCACCTAAAGCACCGTAGGTACAGGTGTGTGAGTCGGCACCAATTACTAAATCACCAGTTACTACAAGTCCTTTTTCAGGAAGTAGAGCGTGTTCAACACCCATGTCACCAACATCAAAATAATTTTCAATGTCGTAATGTCCACAGAAGTCACGGCATTGCTTACATTGGGTAGCGGCCTTAATGTCTTTGTTAGGTGTAAAGTGGTCCATAACCATTGTTACTTTTTTCTTGTCAAATACGCTGTCAAATCCAGCCTTGTTAAATTCGTTAATTGCAACAGGCGAGGTTACGTCATTACCAAGAACTAAATCAAGGTTAGCCATAATTAGCTGTCCAGCTTCAACTTTTTCTAATCCTGCGTGAGCCGCAAGAATCTTTTGTGTCATTGTCATTCCCATATTAATATCTCCTTTATAATAAATTATATTAAATAAATTGCTTTCTATATTGAATTATAACATATTTCATGTTATAATAAAAATACATATTTGGAATAGGTGTAATAACTTTTGGTTATGGAACAAACAAAAATGATACGTATTTAAAAGGGGCTTGATTTTGTGGAACAAAACATGAATCAGTATAGAATATTTTATGCCGTTGCACAGGCTGGAAGTATATCAAAAGCAAGCAGAAATTTATATATTTCTCAACCTGCTGTAAGTAAAAGCGTGTCAAAGCTTGAGGGGGCTTTAGATGTATCCTTACTTCATAGAACACGAAAGGGAATTAGCTTAACAATTGAGGGGCAGACGCTTTATGAACAGCTAGAAGTTGCATTTAATGCAATAGAGCTTGGTGAAAAGAGAATAAAAAACCTACGCTCACTAGGTGTTGGGAAAATTAAAATCGGTGTATCAGCAAGTCTATGTAGGTTTGTACTTCTTCCTTATTTAAAAGGGTTTATTAACGAAAATCCACATATTAGTATTACAATAGATTGTCAATCCTCAGCTCAAACAGTAAAGCTTTTGGAACAGGGTAAGATTGAAGTGGGACTAGTGGTTAAACAAGACGGAGCAACAGATGAGGATTTTATTTCAATAAGCGACCTTGAGGATATTTTTGTGGCAACCCAAACTTATGTGGATAATTTAGTTGAAAGAATGGAAGTAAAAAACCCAAGTACAACGGAGGTTTTAAAAAATGCAAATCTTATGCTATTAGATGAAGAGAATCTTACTAGAATGTATGTTGACGAATATCTTCTTAAAAATGGTATTGCAGTTCAAAAATTTATTGAAGTAACTAATATGGATTTGCTTATTGAATTTGCAAAAATTAGTATGGGTGTTGCCTGCGTAATTAGGGAATTCGCTAGTAATGATATTTTAGAGGGAAGGTTAGTCGAACTCCCTCTTGATAGTCCTATGAATAAAAGAACAGTTGGATTTATTTTTCCAAAGGAGCGACTTGAGTCCGAAGCGGTTTTAAAGTTTAAAAATTGGGTAACAGACAACAAAAATAGAATTGATATTGATAATTAGATAGATAGGAATATAAAGATAAATTAGATAAATCGGACTATTGCAAAATGGCTTAATAGGCTGTTTTGCAAAAATGTTCTTAAAAGATTTAAAAAAAATATAAAAAAGGCTTGACAAGTATATCTAATTATGATAAAATAAATAAGTCGCTTAGGCAGGATGTCTAGCGTAGACTTGGAGAGGTGTCCGAGTGGTTTATGGAGCTGGTCTTGAAAACCAGTGATACGGCGACGTACCGTGGGTTCGAATCCCACCCTCTCCGCCACATTTCACACCTGTACTTAAAGTATGGGTGTATTTTTTAAATATAATTTGAATGCAGAAATACCCAAGCGGTGAAGGGGCTCCCCTGCTAAGGGAGTAGGTCTGGTAACGGACGCGAGGGTTCAATTCCCTCTTTCTGCGCCAAGCTTAAAACCGCCTATTTACGTTAAAGCACGTAGATAGGCGGTTTTCTTTACGCCTTTTTATATTTAGGGGGTGAAAAAATCAGCTTAAACACCATTGCATAGTGTGCTTTCTTCAAGTGGCGGTACGGGTGAGCTTTCACAGCTTAGACAGGCTGAAATGCTTATAAATGCTGGGGCAATTACATATAAAGAATTGTTCTATAAAGAGGTTGAGGGTGACCCAGATAAGAAATTCAATTCACCTTATGAATCCTATGGAAATAATGTCTTAACTTCAAAATATATTATGAATATTATGCTAAAAGATAATATTAATGTTGGCATGCCAATGGTTGTGTCACAATCTATTGCCGGAAATATTCAAGAAGTAATTAAATTATTAAATGAATCAAATGATGACTTATATCAAGTTGATAAGAAGATGATTGTATTAAATACTGCATGCTTTGGAAAGGTTGAAGAATATAAAGAAGTGGTTAGCATATTAGGTGAGCAAGAGCTTTATATTGCTGCAATAGCAAATGCGGGCAATCTTGGAATGATAAAATATTTTTGTGAAGAAATGAATAAAGATATGTCTATAAAAGA
>JAAZIT010000405.1 GCA_012800685.1 Clostridiales bacterium | reverse complement strand
TATTATTCTCCTTTGCTACCTCAAAGGCTAGCTTATAAAGCTCCTTATTATAAATAGTTGATTTGTCCATATATGATATCACTGGTCCATCACCTAATTGGCATACTCTGTCCGCGCCACTCGCAGAGGGTATATCTGCGGCAGTTGTTGACTCAAGAACAATTGCATAATCAGGGTTGACTGAATAGCTTGCACATCTAGCCCCTCTTAAACCAATTTCTTCTTGAACAACAAAAGTAAACCATGTGTCAAACTCAAGCTCACTTTTTATCATGTTAATCATTATGGCACAACCAGCTCTATCATCAATAGCCTTAGCTTTAATAAAGCCATTCCCAAATTCAATATAATCAGAAGAAAAAGCCACTGTGTCCCCGAGAGAGACGAGCTTTTCTGCTCCCTCTTTATTTTCACAGCCAATATCAATATACATTTTATCAAATCTAACAGCTGTTTTTCTTTCCTCCTCAGAAAGATTGTGAATAGCTTTTGCCCCAATAACACCAATAAGGTTGTTTTCTCCAATTATAACTTGTCTTCCAAAAACAACTCTTGGGTCTACTCCACCAACAGAGGAAATTTTAAGAGTTCCATCAGAATTAATATAGGTCACAATCATTCCAACCTCGTCCATATGGGCTGAAATCATTACTTTGTTTTTAGGAGTACTATTTCCTTTTTTAAAAGCAATAAGATTCCCTAAATTATCTATTTTATATTCGCAAAAATCCTTAATTTCATTAATAATAAAATTACGAACATTTTCTTCATAACCTGAAACACCATTTAGCATACACAAATCTTTTAAATTTTTAAGCATTTGGGTACACCCCACTTTCTAGGAATTTTGCAATAAGTCTAGCAGTATTTTCAACATCACTAATTGAGATAACTTCGACTGGTGTATGCATATATTTTAGAGGTATTGAGATCGTAACAGTTCTAACGCCGTTTTCTGTAACTCCAATTACATCAGCGTTTGTACCAGTTGTTCCATTCATAACCTCAACTTGATATGGAATATCATTTAATTTAGCAATCTCTATAAATCTCTTTGACATTTTTTTTGACAATGACGGAGCAATTCCTATCATTGCGCCTTTACCAAGCTTCCCACATTTGTATTCGCTATCATCAGAGGTTAGTGCAAAAGAAACATCAACTACAATTGCATAGTCTGGTTTTATTTTAAATGAGCCAATTTTTGCTCCTCTTTCGCCAGTTTCCTCTTGTGCTGAAAACAAGACAGAAATATTAAATGGCAAATCCTTGCCCTTAATCATATCCAAAGCCAAAAGAATTGCAGCAACACCACTTCTATCATCTAAGGATTTTCCAGTTAATCTGTCACCTTGAAGCTCGGCATACTTATTAGTAATAACAACTTTATCACCTAAAGTAACTTTTTTTTCACATTCCTCTTTAGATAATCCAGTGTCAATATATATTTGATCAATTTTGGGAACAGTTGTGCTGTCCTCCTCAAGATGTGGAGGTGTTGAAGTAATAACGCCATAAATAGTTTCGCTTCCAAAAATAGTTGCCTGTTGCGCAAGCAGCAATCGCCTGTCTATTCCCCCACAATTTGACACCATTAAAAATCCGTCATCAGTTATATATGAAACTATAAAACCAATTTCATCAATATGTGCCTCAAGAAGTATTGTGGG
>JAAZIT010000025.1 GCA_012800685.1 Clostridiales bacterium | reverse complement strand
CCAATGTCTATATATGATAATGTAGCCTATGGTCCAAGAACTCATGGAGTAAAGAAAAAGCACGACTTAGATAAGATTGTTGAGACATCACTTAGACAGGCGTCTATTTGGGAGGAATTAAAAGATAGGCTAAAGAAATCCGCATTAGGACTTTCCGGTGGACAACAACAGAGACTTTGTATTGCAAGAGCTTTGGCAGTTAAGCCCCAAGTAATTCTTATGGACGAACCAACCTCAGCCCTTGACCCTATTTCAACAATGAAAATTGAAGAGCTTTGTTTTGAGCTTAAAAAAGAGTATACAATAGTAATTGTAACACATAATATGCAGCAAGCTACAAGAATTTCGGACAAGACAGCATTTTTTTTACATGGTGAAATTGTTGAGTTTGGGAAAACTAATCAGATTTTTGCAATGCCTAAGGACAAAAAGACTGAAGACTACATCACTGGGCGTTTTGGTTAGATTTATGCTTTTACATGAATACTATTTCTATAAAGTTGCCTTAATCGGCAGAATGGAGAAAATATGAGAAGTAATTTTGATGCTCAACTAAAAGAATTAAATTTAGAAATGCTTAAAATGGCTGGTGAGGTTGAAAACATTATTAATATGACAACTAACGCACTAGTTAAGTCAAATAAGGTTTTAGCACGTGAGGCGGTTGAATACGATGAACAGATTAACGAACTTGAAAGAAAAATTGAAAGAAGCTGTCTAAAGCTTCTTCTCCAGCAGCAACCAGTAGCAACAGATTTGAGAAAAATATCATCAGCACTTAAAATGATTACTGATATGGAACGAATTGGGGATCAAGCTGCGGATATCTCCGAGCTTACGTTAAGGCTTGAGGGTGAGCATGATGAGGAAAGTCTAAAACTAGTTTCCCATATGTGCGAAGAGACAACAAGAATGGTAACAATGTCGATTAACGCTTATGTAAGCAATGATTCACAGCTCGCTCAAGATGTAATTGATTCAGATGATATTGTTGATGACTTGTTTAATAAAACTAAAGATAGCTTAATACAACTGATTTCCGAAAACAAAGAAGTTGGTGAGCAGGCTATTGATATGTTGATGATTGCTAAGTACTTTGAGCGAATTGGTGACCATGCAGTAAATATTGCAGAATGGGTGCTTTTTTCTATAACTGGCTATCACAAAAATGAGCAAATAATGTAGAGATTGTAAATACTCCTCCAAATATTAAATTTTACTTAAATTTTACATCGATTGTATTTACATTTTACAGTGTATGAGTATAATGTAGAATGTCGATATATATCGAATATAAGTAAAATAAAGATTTGCGAGGGTGGAGTATGGATATTTTTGCAGTTTTTAGTCTTTTCGGAGGACTAGCATTGTTTCTATATGGAATGACAACAATGGGTTCTGGTCTTGAAAAGCTAGCAGGTGGGCGTCTTGAGAGAATTTTTGAAAAATTAACATCAAATAAAATCAAGGCAGTTCTATTAGGTGCAGGTGTTACGGGGATAATTCAGTCTTCGTCAGCTACAACGGTTTTGCTGGTTGGATTTGTTAACTCGGGTATTATGAAGCTTGGGCAAGCTATTGGTGTAATAATGGGTGCTAATATTGGTACAACTGTTACAGCATGGATTTTAAGTTTGTCAGGAATAAGTGGAGAAGGCTTTTTCTTAAAGCTCTTAAAGCCTACGTCATTTTCACCAATCATAGCTGTTATTGGTGTTATACTAATAATGTTTGCAAAAAGTCAAAAGAAAAAGGATATCGGTTCTATATTAATTGGATTTGCTGTTTTAATGATGGGTATGGACGTAATGAGCTCTTCTGTTGTGCCTCTTGCAAACAGTGAAACATTTAAGGGCATTTTACTAATGTTCTCTCGAAATCCTATTCTAGGTGTTTTGGCTGGAGCAGGTCTTACTGCTATAATTCAGTCATCCTCTGCTTCAGTTGGCATTCTTCAAGCCATGTCAGTTACTGGGGCACTTACATTTAGTTCAGCAATGCCAATTATACTAGGACAAAATATTGGTACTTGTGTAACAGCACTTCTTTCATCAATTGGAACAACTAAGGGAGCAAAGCGTGTTGCTTTTGTTCACTTATATTTTAACATAATTGGGACAGTCTTATTTCTAGGCGGTTATTACACAATAAACGCTATAATAGGTGGATTCTCATTTTCAAGTAGTGCATTAAATGAGGTTGGAATAGCTACAATTCATACGATTTTCAACGTGACTACAACTCTTGTTCTTCTGCCATTTACTCATCTTTTGGAAAAACTAGCGTATATGACAATTAAAGATTCAAAGGACGATATGAGCAGAGACGAAGAATTTAAGCTTCTTGATGAGAGATTTTTAAATTCTCCTGCATTTGCTATTGAACAGTGTAGAACTGTTGCGTCAAAAATGGCTATTTTATCAAAGGATACAATTCTAAAATCGGTTAAAATAATAAAAAAATATAGTGCTGAGATTGATCTTGAAGTACAGATGAACGAGAAAGTCGTTGATATGTATGAAGATAAAATAGGAAAATATCTCGTTAAGCTTTCTGGAAAAAACCCGTCTGAAAATGACAGTCAGAATATTTCGATTTTGCTTCATTCCATTGGGGATTTTGAGAGAATTTCCGACCATGCAGTAAATATTGCAAAGGTTGCTAAGGAAATTTCTGATAAGCGAATTGATTTTTCTGAAAAAGCAAGAAAAGAGCTTGATGTAATACTTGGTGCTGTAACAGAGGTTTTAGAAATTACAATTAAGGCATTTAACGATAATGACACAGAGCTTGCAAGAACTGTAGAGCCTTTAGAAGAGGTTATTGATCAGCTTAGAACAAGACTTAAAAATCGTCACGTTAAAAGGTTGCAAGAGGGAAAATGTACTATAGAGCTTGGATTTGTATTTACTGATTTGCTTACAAACCTTGAGAGAGTATCGGATCATTGTTCAAATATAGCGGTTAGTATTATTCAAATGCATGACACGGATTTTGAAACTCATGAATACATTCATGAACTTAGAACTGGTGGAACAAATTTCGAGGAAATGGTATCACAATATCAAGAAAAATACACACTACCAACAAGTGTTTCTGTGTAATATTCTGAGAACTATAGATACGGAGGTTTTATAATGGCACTTATATATTGCGTAGAAGATGATGAGGGTATTAGAGAGCTTATCACTTGTGCATTACAGTCTGGGGGATATACTGCTATTTCCTTTGATACTGGAAAGGCACTTTATGCTGAGCTTAAAACGAATAAGCCTGACTTGATTATACTTGATATAATGTTGCCTGATGTTGACGGACTAACTGTTTTGAAAACATTAAAATCCGAACCTCTATACGCTGATTTACCTGTAATAATGCTTACAGCCAAAACAACTGAGATTGATAAGGTTCAAGGACTTGAGGCTGGTGCTGATGATTATATCACAAAGCCTTTTGGAGTTATGGAGCTTCTTTCAAGAATAAAAGCTGTTTTAAGACGTGTTGTAAAACAAGTACCTATTCCTGAGGTCATATTAATAAGCGGATTATCCCTTGATATTTCTAAAAGGGTGGTAATGTATAACAATACTGAGGTTGTATTAACCTATAAAGAGTTTGAACTTTTAGCATATCTCATGAAGCATAAAAGTATTGCTGTTAATCGAGATAAGCTCATGGAAAAGGTATGGGGCTTTAATTATGAGGGCGAGAGCAGAACTGTTGATATGCATATTAAGACACTTAGACAAAAGCTTGAGGCTGCTGGCTGTGTTGATATGATTAAAACAATTCGTGGTGTTGGATATAAAATTTAGTGCCAGTATCATATTTAGTAGTTTAATAAAATTAAGGCGGACTTGGTTCGCCTTTTTTTGAACAAGATTGCGGGGGGTTACATTGCAGAAAAAAATATTTAGAAGTATTTGTTATACCGTTTTTGCATCTGTACTGGTTTTTGCAATAGTTGCAGTAAGTATTGTCTATAATTTTTACAAAACACAGGCTGAAAGCCAGCTTCGTTCAGTTGCTAATGTTATTATTTATAACGATTTAACTGTTGAAGAAATGGTAGAAAATTTAGAAAAAAGTCTTACATATAATGTTAGAATAACTCAAACTGATTTTGAGGGAAATGTTATATTTGATTCTATAAAAGATGCATCAAGTCTTGAAAATCACGGAGAACGAAAAGAAATTAAGGATGCTCTTGAATACGGAATCGGCAGCGATACAAGGGATTCCAAAACTACTGGTTCAATAAATTATTACTATGCAGTAAAAGATGGCGAAAGTATTTATAGATTTTCTCGAGAAAGAAGTAGTTTTTTAAGTATGTTTTTAGGGCTTGTCCCAGTGATGCTTTGTGTGGCTGGACTAGTGATTGCGGTGGCAACAGTTGTTTCAATGAAGCTTTCAGAAAATGCTATTAAGCCTATACAAAATATCGTTGCTAATTTAGATGTTCTTGATACAACTCAAGAGTTTAAGCCAGAATATAAAGAGCTTTATCCAATAGTTTCGGCTATGAAAAAAATGTCTCAGCGACTTCATAAATATATTAATAGGTTAAAAGAGGAAAAGGAAAAAATAACTCTGATTACAGATAATATGGTTGAGGGAATGATACTCCTTGATGAAGAGGGAAATATTCTTTCGGTAAATAAAAGTGCAGTTGAAACATTAAATCCAAGCTTTGAGATTGAAGAAGAAACTCACATTTTAGTTTTAACTAGAAATGCACAGCTTATTGAAGCCCTCGAGAGTGCTGAAAAAAATGGCTCGGCAATGGGGTCAATACCTAATCGAGATAAATCACTTCGTTTCTTTATAAACAAAGCTAGCTTTAGATATGGACATGGATTTATTATTCTTTTAGTTGATGCAACAGAGGAAATAAGGGCTGAGGAGATTAGAAGAGATTTTTCGGCAAATGTTTCTCACGAGTTAAAAACACCCTTAACAACTATCAAAGGTTTTGGTGAAATGCTTGAAAATGGGATAATAACAAATCCAGATGATATAAAAAAATATGGCGGAACTATTTTTAGAGAAAGTGAAAGACTCTTGTCTCTAATAAACGACATAATCAGACTATCTCAAATAGAAGAAATGTCTGAGGAAGAACTGGCTTCTGATGTTAGCTTGTACAAAATTGCATTAGACGTTAAAGATATTTTAAAAACGAAAGCTGAAAAACAAAATGTTAACGTTAAAATTACAGGTAAGGATTTTGTTATAAGTGCCAATCCAAGCTATATGAGTGAGTTATTACTAAATTTAACAGATAACGCCATAAAATATAATAATTATGGTGGAGATGTATTAGTTAAGATTTTAAAGACTGATAAAAACGCAGTGATAATTGTTAAGGATACTGGTATTGGAATATCTAAAAGCGACCAAAGCAGGATTTTTGAGCGTTTTTATAGAGTTGACAAAAGCCGTTCTAAGCAAACTGGCGGAACAGGTCTTGGACTTTCTATCGTTAAGCATATTGCGTCGTACTATAAAGGTAATGTTGAAATTAATAGCTCAGAGGGAAAAGGAACTGAAATTAAGGTTTATATCCCATTGAATAACGATTTATCTCTCTAATAATAATTTTCAGGCGAAAGCATAGTCTTTCGCTTGAATTATTTTAATGATAATTTAAAAATTAGCCTGTAAATTAATCGAAATTAACAAAGAATGCTTTAATTTCTTATCTTTTATCTAAAGTTTGGGTTTTATCAAGTTGACGTTTTAACCAATTTGACACCTTGACATTTTGCTAAAACAACAGTATAATTAAACAGTATGCTAAAATAATATAAATTTCTTTTGGATTTTACTTTTTTAAGTATATTATATAAATTGATGTGAAAATTAAGTAGATTGGAAACAAAGGAATTTATTATCGGGAAAAAATTTTAACAATAACATCTTAAATAATATTTAGTTTATTTATTTAAAGACATTTATCTATTAAGGTTTGATGTAATTGGTGTAAAATGGTGTATAATAATATAGAACGATAAAATATTCTATTTAAATGAATTGGTACAGATAAAAAACTTTAAATATATATTAGTGGAGGTAAGTATGGCAAATTCTAAAAAGACAAGTATGGTAATGGGGGAAATTATTTCTAAGGAAGAATTAAAGGAACAGTTTGTAAACGTGCTTAAAAATGATTTGGTTGTAACTCCTGATGTTGCATCAGATAAACAGGTATATGAGGCACTTTCACAAGTTGTAGTTGGTTTGTTGAGAACAAAGAGAAGACGCTTTGTTAACAAAACCCACTCAGCTGATAAGAAACAGGTTTATTATCTTTCAATGGAATTTCTTATGGGACGTTCATTGAAAACAAGCTTGTATAATCTTGAAATGATAGACCAAGCAACTGAGGCACTTAAAGAATTAGGAATCAATATTAATGGTATTTTTGAAGTTGAACCTGATGCTGGACTAGGTAATGGTGGCTTAGGACGTCTTGCTGCTTGCTATCTTGACGGACTTGCATCTCAAGGGTACTGTGCAACAGGTTATTCAATCTGTTATGAATATGGTATTTTCAAGCAAAAGCTTGATGAGGGTTGGCAGACTGAACTTCCAGATAACTGGCTACCAGGGGGAAAAAGCTGGTTGGTTGCAAAGCCGGACCAAGCAATTGAAGTTCATTTTGATGGTGAGCTAAAGGAATACTGGGATCAACAGTACCACTTTATCACTAATGAAAATTATACAACAGTTCGTGCAATTCCATATGATATGTATGTATCAGGCTTTGACAGTGAGGCTGTTTCAAAACTACGTTTATGGAAAGCCGAATGTCCAAGCTTTGATATGAATATGTTTAACAAGGGCGATTATTCAAAGGCACTGGGACAAAATATTATTGCACAGGCTATTTCAAAGGTTCTTTATCCTAATGACAATCACGCAGAAGGAAAATCACTACGTCTAAGACAACAGTACTTTTTATGTGCTGCTGCAATTGGCGATATTGTAAACAATCACATGAGTGTTTATGGAACAGTTGACAATCTTAGCGAAAAGGTTGCTATTCATATTAATGACACCCACCCAACACTAGCTATTCCAGAGCTTATGAGAGTTCTTTTAGATGATTGTGGATATGATTGGGATAAAGCTTGGGATACTGTAACTAAGACATTTGCATATACAAACCACACAGTTATGCAGGAAGCACTTGAAAAATGGGATTGCAATTTAATGAAATCTGTTGTTCCAAGAGTTTTTTCAATCATTGTTGAAATTAATGAGCGTTACTGTCATGCTCTTTGGGAAAGAACTAAGGACGAAGAAAAATGCAAAAGAATGTCAATTGTTTCAAATAACATGGTTAAAATGGCAAACCTTTGCGTTCATGCCTCACATAGCGTAAATGGTGTAGCAAAAATTCACTCTGATATTATTAAGAAAGAAACCTTTGCTGATGAGTATTCAATTACCCCAGAAAAGTTTAAGAATGTTACAAATGGTATTGCTTATAGAAGATGGCTTTATCAGTCTAACCCTGGTCTAACTAATCTTTTAAAGGAATGTATTGGCGATGGCTTCCTAAAGGACGCTGCTGAGCTTTCTAAGTTTAAAGAGTTTGAAAATGACAAGGTTGTTCTTGAAAAGCTTGCTGAAATTAAAAGAGCAAATAAAACAAAGTTTTCTAAGTATGTTAAAAACCAGTATGGTGTAAATCTAAACCTTGACTCGATTTTTGACGTTCAGGTTAAGAGACTTCACGAATATAAGAGACAACAGCTTAACGCACTTAATATAATTGCAGAATATAATTATCTAAAGGCTAATCCAGATGCCGACTTTACACCAAAGACATATATTTTTGCTGCTAAGGCTGCACCAGGATACTATCTGGCTAAACAGATTATTAAGTTAATTTGGAATATATCACAAGAGCTTCGCAAGCATCCTAAGCTAAACAAAAAGCTTTCAGTTATTTTCCTAGAGGATTACTCAGTATCGCTTTCTGAGATTTTAATGCCAGCCAGTGAAATTTCAGAACAAATTTCATTAGCAGGAACTGAGGCCTCTGGAACAGGTAACATGAAGCTTATGATTAATGGTGCAATGACACTCGGAACATTAGACGGCGCTAACGTTGAGATTCATGAACAGGTTGGGGATGACAACATCTTCGTATTTGGAATGAATGTTGACCAAGTTAATGAAAGAAAACCAAGCTATGTTTCTGAAGAGTACTATAAGTCAAATCAGATTGCTAAACAGGCTATTGATCTTATGTATACAGGTATTAACGGTGAAACATTTAACGAGGTTGCGGATTCTCTCAAAAATAGCGATCCATATATGGTTCTCGCTGATTTTGATTCATATCAGCTTGCACACAAGCGTGTATCAGAAAGCTATAATGATGTTATGAAATGGCAGAGAATGTCAATACACAATATTGCAGGGGCAGGTATCTTCTCAGCTGACCGTTCAGTTAATGATTACGCTCGTGATATTTGGTTCTTAAACAAATAAAATATTTAATGGAACAGAATTATTCTGTTCCATTTTTTGTTTAAATCAATATTTTATTTTTATGATAATAACAATAAAATTGTAGCATTTTAAACTTTAATTTAAAACAAATCAGCATTAAAAATACATATAAATCTATTGTTATGTTGTCTTCAGCTTATCTTCTTGATTTTTAATAGGACATTTAGTAATAATTTTCCAGCTAATTTGTAGGAAATACAAAGAGACGTAGCATTTCCAAGATTTATTTAGTTTTAGTGTTAGTGTTATTGTTAGTGTTAGAATAATTTGTTAAGTTATTGACAGCGTGAATTTGTTTGTGTATAATTGTTGTAT
>JAAZIT010000404.1 GCA_012800685.1 Clostridiales bacterium | reverse complement strand
CAAATATTGATTTTCAGCTTGCACTTATTAGATGTGAGGGCTTTAAAAAAGGCGACTATGATAATGGATATTTAGGAAGAACTAAAATTAAATATTAAGATGTGGAATATAAAAATATAACAAATTTGTACCTTTTTACAATTTTTAAGCTAGACCCTTAGAATGAAAGGGTTATTGTGCTAGAAAGACTTTGAAAAGGTTGACAAATTAAGGTTTATTGACTAAACTATAACTATGGAAAAATGTAATAAACAGTAAAGTAAGGGGGGAATCTTGTGGTGCTAGAAGATTTATTTTCGGTTGTTAAAACAAGATTTAACAGCGATCAAAAAAACGAAGATAAGAAGAAACCAAAAGCTAAAACAAAAATACCAAATGATTTAATGTTTAAATGCCCAAGATGCTCAAACGTTGTGTTTATGGACGAATTTACCAATATGGGAAAGGTTTGTCCTAACTGTAATTATCACGCAAGAATAACGGCTAGAGAGCGACTTGATATCACTATAGATAAAGGAAGCTTTAAAGAGTTTGATAAAAATATGATATCTAAAAACCCAATTGGATTTGACGGATATCCAGAAAAACAAATTGATTTAAGGGCAAAGACTGGACTTAATGACGCTGTTTTAACTGGCGAAGCAACAATTAGGGGTATGAGGATAGTAATAGGCGTTATGGACTCACATTTTATGATGGGTTCAATGGGAAGCGTTGTTGGCGAAAAGATTACGAGAGCATTCGAATTTGCTACAGAAAATAAGCTTCCTATTATAATGTTTTGCTGTTCAGGTGGGGCGAGAATGCAAGAGGGAACAATCTCTCTAATGCAAATGGCTAAAACCTGTGGTGCTGCACAAAAGCATAGTGAGGTAGGTTGCCTTTATATTTCGGTAATGACAGATCCAACTACTGGTGGTGTAACAGCCTCTTTTGCGTCAGTTGGTGATATAATTATAGCTGAGCCTAAGGTTTTAATAGGCTTTGCAGGAAGACGAGTTATTGAGGGAACAATAAAGCAAAGACTACCTGATAATTTCCAGTCAGCAGAATTTTTGCTAGAGCATGGTTTTGTTGATATGATTGTTGACAGAAGAAAAATCAGAAGAACTATTGCACATCTGATTAAGCTTCATATTAAAAAATAAATAATATCATATTTTACAGGGAAATATTAGGAAAGGGAGCAATGTGAATGAATAATCTTTCAGCTTGTCAGCGTTTAGATATAATAAGAAATAAAAACCGACCAACAGTTAGGGATTATATACCTCTTCTGTTTAACGATTTTTTTGAAATGCACGGCGATCGCTATTATGGCGATGACGGTGCAGTAATAGGCGGAATTGGATATTTTGGGGATATTCCAGTAACAGTATTGTCAACAGTTAAGGGAAGAAACCTTGATGAAAATAAACAATCAAATTTTGGAATGCCACACCCAGAGGGCTATCGAAAAGCACTTAGACTTGCAAAGCAGGCGGAAAAATTTCATAGACCTGTAATTTGTTTAGTTGACACTTCAGGGGCATTTTGTGGAATTGAGGCTGAGGAACGAGGTCAGGGGGAAGCGATTGCTAAAAACCTGACGGAATTCATGATACTGAAAACACCAATAATAACGGTGATTTTGGGAGAGGGAGGAAGTGGCGGAGCATTGGGACTAGCCGTATGTGACGAGCTAGCAATGCTTGAAAACGCAATATATTCAGTAATTTCACCAAGAGGCTGTGCATCGATTTTGTGGAAGGATGCCTCAAGAGAGCGTGAAGCTTGTGAGGTTCTAAGGATTACATCAGAGGATTTAACTGAATTTGGTATATGCGATTATACAATTGAAGAGGCAATCGGAGGTGCTCATAATGACGTTGAACAGACGGCTGAGCATATCTCGGAATTTATTTCAGGTGCTTTAGAAAGAAATTTACAAAAAGGACTTGACGAATTGCTAAATCAAAGGTATACTAAGTTTAGAAAAATGGGAGAGTTCCAAGAATTCTAGTTTTCAAAATTATAGCTTTGAATTTGAATATTCAGGTTAATTAATTTAACCAAGGATATAAGAAGGAATAAGCTTTAATAAAAATCATAAGAACGGAGTGGTAAGTATGTCAGAAACATTTGAAAAAGTAAAAGAAATTATTATCGAACAACTAGACGTTGAGGACGAAAAGGTTACACTAGAAGCATCTATTGCTGATGATCTAGGGGCTGATTCACTTGATATCGTTGATCTAGTTATGGCTCTTGAAGATCAATTTGAAGTTGAGATTTCAGACGAAGCTGTAGAAGACGTAAAGACTGTTGGCGATATTGTTAAGATTATCGAGGCTTAATTAGAGCTACAGTTAAAGACATGTATGCCTTTTAAATTTATTGCAAAAGCAATATTTTTAAAAGGCATTTTTGTTTTAAAAAATAAAGAGAAAATATAATTTAACAAGAATTTAAACTAGCAAAGGCATTAAATTAAACAAAATAGAACCGAATAAAAATCCAAGATAAAAAATAAAGAAATATAAGCTATTAATATATTTAAGAGAAAGAAAGTAACTTAAATAGAAAACATATAAAATCCAAACAAAAAACTGTGACCCTTCTTAAAAGAAAAGAGCCACAGTTTTTTATATTTTATATTTCGTATTTTATTTATATTGAACTGGTGTACATACAACACCTTGAGCCTCAAGAAGCTCAATAATGCCACCCTCGCCAGGATAATGTGCAGCACCTACAATATAGAAAATGTCCTTGTCGTCATTTTCAATTAGCTCAATGACCTTGTCGGCCATGCCCTTGTTTCTATTCGTTAGCATAGTATCGTTGTATTCCTTAAAGGCTGCTTTTTCAGCGTCAGTCAACTGGTCCTCATCTGCACTGTTGGCCTCTAAAAGCTTTTCAGTGTCACCTGAAGCCCAAACTTCATAAAGTTCGTTGATTTGTACTACAAGTTCGTCAATATCATATGCATAAGAGCTTAGCATAAGACTGTTTATTTCATCTGAAAAGTTCATTAACATATCCATTTGGAATTCAGCACTTTCGACTTCAATAATTTCTTTTGATTCTTCAGTTGCTTTATCTAAGAAAAACATATCAATGCCTAGTTCGGATTTTAGATTTGCCTTTGTATAAATGTAGTTTTCAATTAAAGAAGTTAACATAGCAGGCTTAAAGCTTTCGTGTGCCTTTGAATATATTCCCCATTCTTTCATTAAAGCAACAACTTCGCTGTAAATTTCTGGGTCAATATGGTCTTTGAATTTCGTTCCGTCTTTATAAACCATATCCTCAGCAAGCTTAAGTTGCTTTGCTAAATCTGATTGATAAGCCAGTATGTCGCATTCAACTACAATTGCATCAGACTTTTCATAAGCATTTATAAGTTGGTCAGGAAGTGGATAAGCACTGTCTGGAAGAACGTGCATACTACCTAATAGATAGATGGTTTTTCCACTTTTAGTCTTGACTTCCCACATTGCTGGGGTAATGTCAGAAGAAACCTTGTTAGTGTCATCACTGCTATCTCCACTAGTTGTAGAGTCGCTTGAATTAGGTTCTGTGGTTGTTACTTTGCTATTGCTGTCCTCGGTGGCTTTGTCCTCGGTGCAAGCTGTGACTAAAAGCATAGTCGATGCAAGTATAAATGGCAATAATCCACGTTTTAAAAACTTTATCATTTGCATTGCCTCCTTAATTGTAAGCATTTAGAAAATTTATTTACCAAATAGTTTTAATTTCTTTTTTCCTGCCTTAGATTTTTTATCAAAGCTTAGTGTCATAGTTAAAATTTTGTCTGAAGTGAAAATCTTTACAGCAACAGTTAGGCAAATTACGAGAAGTACTAGCTGATAAGCGAAGCCAGCCCAATAAACGTTCATGTGACCGAAAAGAATATTTTCGCTTGCAATAAATGTATGTGTGAAAGGAATTGCGTATACAACTAGCCTTACAATAATTGGAAGAGTTCTAATGTCAACAAACATTGTAAGCATATATGGAACCATAGATAAGAATGTAATAGGCATCATAAGAGTTTGAGCAGATTTTGCGTCCTTTGCTAAAGCACCTAGAATAAGTGAAACAGCTAAGGTAATTAGTATAGTTAAGAACATTTGAAGCCCTAATAGAAAATAGCTTGAAGTGGTTAGAGTAAGCCCTAGCTCCTCAAGAACCTTGCTTGAAGCACCACCATCATCAACTGAACCCATAATACCGTTCATCATTCTGCTGAAACCAATCATGTATACGACAGCGTTAAGAGCCGCAATGGTAGCTGCCGCTAGCATTTTTGAAGAAAGAATTGAAATCCTTGTAACTGGAGCGGATAGAAGTGTTTCAAAGGTTTTATCAATTTTTTCAGTGGATATTGCACCAATAATAAGCTGTGAGCAATAGATAATTAGAACAAATATTACTATTGGAACAAATAAACTTTGAGTTGATAAAAGTGAGCTAACAACTGAAGAAGAAATGTCTGCTGATTTGTCTTTTATAACTGTTGTGTCTTTTACTTGAACAATGGTTTCGCCCTTAACAATGTTGTCAGTGGAAAGTCCGTTGTTTACATAAAAAAGGCTTTTAACCTGTGCTTTAAAGGTTTCAATTGCGGCGTCATTAGCTGAAATATTAGAAAGCATTGAGCCGGAGGACATAAGAGTAATATTATGAATTTCAACTTCTTCACCCTTTTGAGCTTTATCACCAAACCCCTTTGGAATTATAAGAACGCTTGAAACGTCGTGCTTTTTAAGCTCTGCTTGATAGTCATCACTTTCTATGTCAATAAGCTTAACTCTGTCAATATCGTATTTTATATCTTCAATTTTACCACTTTCTGTGGATTCTGGAATTATAGTGAGCGTTTTAATAAGCTGAGTTGAAAAATCCGATTTGTCTTGGTCGCAAATAACGTAAGTGCTTGCCTCGTCAACAACCTCTTCCATTATGCCTCCAAAAGCCTCTCCGATAACAACGAAGAGAATAAGAGTGCAAATCATGCCTATAAAAGCTGTTGGTGTTAATAACTCACGGATTTCCTTTTTTAAAAGGCTAAAAAACTTCATGTGTTAAACAATCCTTTCGATGTAATTATTACCTGTAATTAAAATTATGTATTAGCGTTAGCGGACTTAAACCACTAATTAATATCAAAATAATTTGTAATTCCCATTGCTTTTTAAACTGAATTTTTGGAGCTAAAAGCAATGTTTTAAATTAATTTTCAGAAAGCTCCTCATGAAGATTAGCCTCTTTAACAACCTTTTCAAAAACCTCTTCAAGGTTTGAAGCGGAGTATTTTTCCTTAAGTTCTGCTGATGTACCAACCTCTAGTATGTGTCCTTTTGCAATAATTCCAACCTTGTCTGAAACAAATTCAATTTCAAGCATGTTGTGTGAGCTTAGAAGAAAACTCATTCCCTCTGAAGCGAAACGCTTAATCATTCTTCTTATTTCTAAAGCGTTTAATATGTCAAGACCACTAGTTGGCTCGTCCAAAATTGCTAAGGCAGGACGTGACATAACTGCTCTTGAAAGAAGAAGCTTTCTAGTCATTCCACGAGAATATGTACCGATTTTATCGTTAATACGCTCGCCAAGCTCTGCGATTTCAATTCCGGATTTAACAAATTCCTTTGCCTTTTCTTTATCTGCTGTATAAATGCTTGCCATAAATTCAAGATACTGCTTGCCAGTCATGGTTTTGTAAGCACCAGCCTCATCTGGAAGATAAGTGATGTTTTCACGAACCTTTTCAGCTTCGTTTAAAATGCTGTGACCATTTACAATTGCGTCACCCTCGTTTGCAGTTAAAAGGGTAGCAATCACTCGAATAGTTGTGGTTTTTCCTGCACCATTAGGACCAATAAGAGCGAAAATCTCACCCTTTTTCACATCAAAAGATACTTCCTTTGCTGCATAAATCCCTTTTTTATACATTTTAGATAACCCAGTTACTTCAAGAACTTTTTCCATATTTTGAATCCTTTCACATAAAACTTATGTCTCTTTTTTAAAAAAGACAAGTATAATTTACCATATGTTAAAAATATATCAACTTTTAAAATTATACCATATTTTATAGGCGTTTGCAAGTAAATCGAAAGTTTTTTCTGCAAATTTTAAGACATTATTAAGGTAAGATTTTGTAGGTTTTGGGTGAAAAGAGTAAATGTGTTACAAAACTAACCACTAAATTTCTGTAAAATTCCAAATATTTCTATTTATTTTTTAGAGAAAAAACCAAACTGTCTGAAAAAACGGACAGATGTTGAAAACTACATAAGTTTCTTTGAAAAATGCCTTTAATCAGGTGAGTTCTCAACACTTTCAACAGAGTTTTCAACATTTTAGTCGTTGAGGGCTTGGTTTTTCATTGCCAAAGAAACATTTAAGACACATTTAATTAACCTAAGCTTAATAATTATCCACTTTTTAGCAGAAAAATAACCTCTATTTTTGTTGAAAAAGGCAATTGACATATGTAAAAGCTTCGACATAATCAAATAAAAAACCAGTAAAAAATTGTTAAGTTATATTTAGGGTAATTTATTAGGCTATCTCTTATATTAAAATACTAAATTTACACGAGTTTAGTGTAATATATGCAAGTAATAAATAAAATAGGTGAAAAAATCAAGAATTTGTCAATACTCTTCAAAAACACTTGTACTATTCCAACAGTTTTGGTATAATGTATACATATAATGTGTACTAGTCTAAATTTAAGTTTAGGCTTGTGTTTTAGCCACAGGTTTGTGGCTGTAAAAAGCTAAATTAAACCCAAATATGAGGATATTATAAGCTCTTAAGTTAAAAGGGTTAGAATGTAAAGTGAAATTACGAGAGGTGAATGTGATGCCAAAGATTGAAGCGGGAATGGAGAGTATGCTTGATACCTTTATATTTGAAACAACAGGACTGCTGGACAATCTTGATGATATATTAATTCGGACAGAAATAAGCGATATGTCACCAGATGATATAGCTGAAATTTTCCGAACAATGCACACAATAAAAGGCTCGGCAGCAATGAT
>JAAZIT010000403.1 GCA_012800685.1 Clostridiales bacterium | reverse complement strand
ATAAATGGTCAACTGTAATGTCTTTAAGATGTTAGTTAAAACATATCACCACCACAGTTTAGATTAATCTTAAAATTAAACACTTATCCAACTAGTTGTTAAAAACTTTAACCTCTTTCCTCTTGATACATACCACTCTGTTCAAGATTAATTTGTCCCTCTTTTATTTTGCTGATTACCATTTCCTTGCCCTCGAAGTCCATCATTTCAATTGCTATAAGGGCTTGGTTGGCTGTTTGGGGATTAAAAAACCCTAGATTGTACATTTCCTTAGCGTTCTCATTCTGTGCAAGCTGATTAAATGGAGAGGATTTTTGAGAGTTAATTTTTATATCGAAAATCGGCTCACGCATTCCCATTTTTATTCCAAAATCCTCCCCTTGAGGCTGTGGCTGCATAGTCTGATTGTCAAAGCTTTTGAAATTATAATCGTTTGAGTTGCAGATTCTAAAATATCTAGGCTCGCTATAAAATTCTCGAATAAGCTCAATAACTAGTCCGCAAAGCCTTGAATGTGCCCTATAGCTCGCCTTAATTGTGTCACGAGAAAGCTTGTTTCCTGCCTCTTGAAGTGCAGCTATTGCACTCGCCGCCGTAACTCCCCCACTGGTTGAGCCTTGAGAAAAATCTCGGTTCGCAGTAGTCTCCTTAATTTCATCAATCTTCCCCTGTAAAACGTTGTAAACTATTGGTGGAAGTGCCTTAGTCTCAAGCTCACGAACGTTATCTTCAGAAAGATTTCCGTTGACGTGAATAATTTCTTTAGTCCAATCGGTAAATTCCTCTTCATTAATTGCAGAAGTGTTTTTTACCATAAATCTTTTCCTGCCAGACATTAAAGCGTTTTTCAAAATAATTTGATTAAGCTTGTCTATGTAAATTTGAGGGGATTTTCCCACATCAATATAACCATATCCTGCTGGACTTCCCTCTTGCGGAAACATTACATCAAAGACAAATGGATACTTTCCATGGGCATAAAATCCCTTTGGATAAGCGTCTGGCTGATTTTCTGAAGAAAATAGAGGTATGTCATTAACGTACTTACAGAGATGTAGGGTTTCAACCCCATCAACTAGCTTTTTGTAATACCAGTCAACAACAAGCGATTTTTCAGATGTGTCAACGGTATCATCAAAGTTGTATTTTCCAATATCAAAGGTAGAGCCACTAATAAGCTTTCCCTCTAACTCATTAGGATATTGTGAAGATAATATATCATTATCAACAAGCCCAACTAAAAACACATTTCGGCTATCCTGAATATCGGTAATTCCAGGCTCCCAAAAAAGATTTAAGAGGTCGATTTTAGCAATTTCCACATCTCCTAGCCCTTTGTTTTTGCTGTTATTCCAAAAAGCACCATAGCAGGCTGTTCCATATTGGAGCTTTTGGTAACAACACCTTGAATAAACCTCTTCAAAATTATTTATTTCCAAAATCACCGGCACAATTTCCGAAAGAACTTTTGCCGTCTCCTTGTCGCTTTCCTCACGAGGGAGGATATTTGGAGTTGGATAATTGTCCATAAAATCGGCGTGCTTGTTGTTTATACTATTATGTAGCCATGCCGAAACTGGGTTTGGGTCGGTAGGATTTTGGCTCTCCGACTTGATAATATCCCAATGCCTAAGTCTCCACCACTTTTCATTTTCAATTATGCGACCCTCTAGGCTAGATTTCCCCTCTTTGTATTTCTGCATAATCTGGCTTGCTTTCTGAACATCTTCCTTTGTAATAACCGGCTTAAATGGCTTAGGTTTAGGTTCTTGCATTATGCCATTGTTAAGAAAGTCCTGCTCCTGTTGAAGTGCTAAGTCCTTTGGGAGCGTTTCATCACCTTGAGAAGCTAATTTTTCTTGAAGAGCTAATAGCTCCTCTTGAGAAATATCCCATTGATTGGCTAATGAATTGTTGTGAATTTGCCCACTAGGGGATACTAACGAGCCTTGAGAAGCTTGTCCACTAGGGGAGAGCAAGCCTTGAGAAACTAAGCTTTTTAGGTTTGCTAATTCCTCGTTTGGTATTTGTGTACCTTGTAATGCTTGTAGATTAGATAAATTAGCATTATTAGGTAAATCTCCACTTCCCTGTGGTGCGTTTCTCCCCATACTTTCAGAGGGGTTATTGGGAGCTAAACCCCTGCCGTTTTGAAGCTCCATTAGCGAGTTTGCCTTTTTAACAGCGTTGGCAACAGCCTTTGTTATCCCCATTCCTTGATTTGAGTTTTTCTTCTTGATTTTAATATTAATTCCTCCTTTTAAGTTGCAATTGCTTAAATTTATCCGTTGTAAAATCTATAGTTCTTCTCTTTTTAAAGAGATTTAGTGGGTTATCTCACTTTAAGCTACTATTGCTTAAAATTATCCGTTGTAAAATCTATAGCTTTTCTCTTTTTTAAAGAGATTTAATGGGTCGTCGCCCTTTTCGGCTTGAGTTAAATAGTTTTTTCTAGGGGAAATTGGGCTTTCCATAAGTACGTATCTGCACTCGTCATAAATATGGTCCTCAATATTGGTGTCAATGTCCTCAACATTAGTCTCGCTATAAACCAAATTTGGAATTGTCCTAATAAAATTCACGCAGGTATTAAAGGTGTAAAACATAGGAAATCCCTGCTCGTCAAAGGCTAAGCGATAGTGGTATTGCATTTTTCCGGCAATTCTTGTGTTGTCTCCCCCACTCCAAAACACACCCCTGCTTTCCATCATGTCGGCGACTGATTCGCCCCTTGACTTGTCGAAAATTGAGGGGTCGGCTATTCCGATAATTCCCCTGCCCTTGAGATTAGGGTCGTTTTGTTCAATTTCCTTAATTTGCTCCGCCATTGCCTGTGGCTGAACCTTTACCCCTTGATTTGCAACACCTGTGCAACCATAAAGCTCTCGAATTCGATAAACACAACCCGTTGTGTCAATTGCATACCAACCAACTGAATAAGGCTTTGTGTAACCAAAGTCAAATCCCCTATAAATCAACCAATGCTCCGGAATTCTAAAGGGAGCAATAACATGGGTGTACTGCCTGTCCTCATAATGCTTTGGATTGTTTACCCACTCGGTGAAAACCTGCCCTGAAAAGCTGTTCCAGTCCCCATAAAGTAAGGCGCTTTTTTCCGCCTCCGGCATACTTGCAAGCTTTGAGAGATAATTAGGGTCATTTTCAAGAAGTCGAGTGTTGTCGAAAACTGTTGCAGGAACAAAAAGCCGACTGATTGATTGTACTATAACATTTCCCTTTAAATCCACAATTTCCTTTATAGCTTTCATTCGTGTCATAGGTGGACAGGGGGAAATAAATCTCGATTTAACCCACCCATGCCCAACTCCGCCAGGGTTCGCAGTGGCTCGAATATAGCACCATGTGCCTTTTCCGTTAGGACGGTTTCGTGACATAAGATAAATGTACTCGTCATATGTAAAATGGGTTAGCTCGTCGAAACCAATGAAATCAAAGGCTTTTCCTTGATATTGGTGCTTGTCTGAGGTTCGGTTAAGAGAGCCGAAAACTATTTTTGCCCCACTTTTAAATGTCCACTGGTGAGTGGTGTTTGAAAATTTTGCGTCTGGATAGGCTTTAGGGTAAAGCTTTAAGGATTTTTCAACAAGCTCTGAAAGCTGTGGGTAAGTCTTTCTTAAAATAAGTCCCTTATAGTGTGGTATTTCAACCTGTCTTAATGCCTCAGCAACTAAAGCGTCGGATTTCCCCCCTCCTGCAGCACCACCATAAAGCACCTCATCTTCAGTTCGTGACATAAAAATTTCCTGCTGTGGCTGGGGAGACCAAAGAATATTTTGATTGCAATTATATCCATAATTTAAACTAGGATTATTGCTAGGGCTAGGATTAGAGTTAGAGCCAGTATTAGGGTTAGGGTTAGGGCTAGAATTAGAGTTAGAGCCAGTATTAGTATTACTGTTACTGTTAGTGTGAGGGTTAAAACTAGAACAAGAATTAGGATTTAAATTAGCATTTAGACTAAAACTAGAATTATTTTCCAAACTAAAACCAGTGCTAGAATTAGAACTCCAACTAGAACTGCTACAATCGCAGTCATCTTCGCTATTTGCCGGTGTAGAATTGGGTATTTTACTATTTTGGATAATACTTTTACTCATCAACAATCACCTCCTCCGTGTCACATGGGGTAGGCTGTGGCATAAGTACAACTCCATATTCAAGGGCTTGTTGAGTTTCCACCTCTTTAATTTTGTCTAGCTGTAGCTTTGCGTTTTCAGTTTTTATTTTTATTTCAGCCATTTCAAGAGATGTTTTTCTTTCGTCGCCGATTATATTTCGCACCTCTTTTATCGCCGAAACATCTCCCTTACAGGCATTTTTAAAAAGCCCCACCAGCATTCGCATGGCATTGTTTATCTCCTCAAACTCAACTCCCAACTGTAAAATTTCATCAGAAACCTCTTTATCAGAAACAGGAAGCTCGAGAAGAAGTTTCATTGCGTTTTTTAAATCTCGCCGTCTCCGCCTTGCTTGTCCTGACTTTTTTCCACCTAAGGACTGGATTTTTCTCGCCTCTTCTACAGGCATTTTGTCAAAAGGAACGAGATTTTTTAAGCTTTTTTCCGACAAGCTATCACCTCCCCCTCCCTTAAACTTATGGAGTATTCTTCCTTTTCCTCGTCAAAGTCAACCACCAGATTTTTGCTTGTTTTAATCGCCTTTTCTAGCTCCTCTTTCGAAAGCACAATAGCTTGTCCACCATTATTCCCCCTAGAATTAATTGCAATTTCTGCAACTAATGATAGGGAAAGCTTGTAAAATTGAATTTCATTTTCAAGTCTTTCATACTCCTTTTTTATAAATGAATTTTGGTGCTCAAGAGCGTAAATGAGCCTTTTTTTATCTGCAATTTCTCTTGCTTGTTTTTGTTTAAGAGTTTTTCTTTTTAATATTTTCACTAACTTTATCCCCCCTTAATCCCAATCAACTAGCTTATCATCATTATTAGTGAAGCAAGGAGGAATATAGCTTTTATCAATTCTTTTTTTGTCGCAATTTTCAGGAGCACAGCCTCTTTCATTTCCAGTATCTAGCATATAGTGACAGCCACTTATACGTGAATACATACCTCGACGATAGCAACACCCAACACAGTGCTTTGGGACATGATAAAAGCCTGTTTTAATCTCGGATTTTTCGGTTTTTGTCTTTAAATTTTCTTTCAATTAATTCACCTATCCTGTCTATTCATTTATGTCAAATTTTAAGCTTAGTTTTGTCTTCACTTACGGTTAATGTTCCAAAGGTTTTTTCCATAATTTCGTCTGATTTTTTATCTGAATAACCTGCTGCTATTGCGCTAAACATAGCTACAGTTAGAGAAACCACGCAGTAGGAGATTAAAATTATTATTTTCATGCTTTCGCCCTCTTTCTTAATTAAGTTAAAGTAACTCTTCTTGATTTTTATTTTTCGCCATATGATTTTGTAAGAAATTTGCTTGAAATTCATTAATTTCATCAATATCATAGGAGCTAGAGCTAGATTTAGTTTTTGGTTTGTCCTCAGAAATCCATTTCTCAATAATACTGTTGCAATCTGAATAAAGCTTTCCTCCACGCTTGTCATTGCAATAGCTTATTACACGCTTACAATAGCCTTTAACAAGCTCTTCGCCGTACTTAGAAGAAAGGTCGTTATATTGCTGAGGGCTGAGGAGGCGGAAAATTTCTTTTCTGCTCTCATCTAATCTTTTCTTTTCTATTCTTTCTCTATTCTCCTCTGTGATAGGAATGTCTGCATTTTCAATTGAAATGCTGTCATTTTTGATTAAAATGTCGTTTTGTTGGCTATTTTTTGTATTATATGGAATTAAAAGGTAGTCGGGATTTACTTCAACGGTTTTTCTTCTACCACAGCAATCAAAATATCGACTTTGAATTCCTTTGGAAGTTAAAATCCCGAACTCCTTATATTTATTATTGTCAAAAATACCTCTTTCAATAGCACAAGAAACAATTTCCTTTATAATTTCTATGTTAAGATTGTTGTCCTTTGAAAAAAGAAAAAGTGAATCCTTGTTCCATTTGCAAAAATAACCCTCAGAACCGTAGATTTTCATAAAAATTTTTATAACCACACCAAAACCAATCAACCCAAATTCCGACTCAATCAGCCGAAATTTATCGTCTAGCTGACATTCAAGCTTAAACCAATCTAGCCTGACTTTTGCCATATTTTTAACTCCTTTATTTAAAACTTCTTAGCTGTATTTTTGCTAATTAATTATTTAGCTTATTTTTAAAGTGTTAGAGAGTTTTTGTATTTTTCTTTTTAGTTATTTAACTATTAGCTATCAACTATCTAACTTTTTCAAAAACCTTTTAACTATTTTTCTATTGACTTGACTAATAACTAATTAGCTAAATCAAATTCTAAAATTAAAAAATCCTTGAATTCCAAAAGCTGTTCTTGTGCAAATTCTTTTAGCGTGTCAAAATCCGTAAGCTTTTCTTCTACAAAGCAATCTGTGCAAAAGCCTTTTGTAGCCTCCTGCTGAACACTGCTAATTTCGTCCCCGCAAATCTCACAAAAGCACCTATCAAAATGCTGTTGAGGACAATCGTCACAATCGTGGTCGCATGGTGAAAAGCCGTCATATATACATCCATCCATACTTTAACCCTCTAAATCTAAGGGTAATTTCGTCATCTGAAAAACACTTACTCCCTTATAGTCAAGGCTGTAACGATATGGATAAGAGCCAGTGAGATTTGTTAGCTTTATTGGCTCTCCCAAAGCCTCTGAGAGCTTTTCGATTCCCTCTATTAGATGAAGTCGCTTGTCAACCATTAGCTTACAAGGTTCAAAACAACTTGCTTGATTTAATGCTTTTTGCAAAAGATTTTGTGCCGTTATTATTTTGTCGAGACTCGAAATAACCTGTTGATTTAATTCATTCATAATAAAACCTCCTGTATATTATTGGGAAATATTTTAAATAACTGTTGTTAAAATGTAAAATTGTTGCTCTTTTTAATTTAAAAATTATAGAAACTTCTGTTGTTTTTGTCGACCAATGTATCTTTTTATCGATTTGTGTAATATTCAGTCATATTTTAGCGAAATTTGCGATATATACCTGTTGCTTTTTGCTTAACTATGTTGTAAAATAAGATTGGCTCAAAATCCTAAGGTAAATTTTACCTCACCAATTTGTTATTTTTCGGTTACTATCACATTGGCTGGAAAATCACTCTCCAAAGATTGGTGAAGGAGTTTACCAAGAGTAAAATGAATTTTGCTTGAAACGGCTATCCCGCTGTTTCAGGCGATTTTTATAAAATTCCATAAAGATAAAGTTATGGTAAAGCCATGTCCTGCACCAAGCTGATTTTTATGGACAACCCATGATAAAACCGCAGTTTAAAGTATCTTAGCCCATTTAGATATAAAGCCTTCTATTATATAGTATGCTTTTCTAATAGGTTTGGTTAGCGTAAATTCCACATAAAGCTTTGTCTAATGGCAAGTACGATTTTATCAATTATAGGATACGGAGAACCCTTTAATTTTGTAAAAGCTTTAATCCATAACAATTAGATAAATCCAATATCTTATAACCGATACGATTTTAACAAACTACAAAACACTGGCTATAATTTACTTTTACATAAATCTGTAACTAATAACTTCTAACTAAAACTAACACTTAAAAACCAAAGCTAATAACTAAGAACTATAAACCATTAACTTTTAACGAATAAGTACGTTTAAAGAACTATTGTTTTTTGTCATTTAATTACAATTAATTTTGCAATTGGCAAATAAACATTTGTTTGGTTAACGCTATGTTATCATTATAAGTAACAACTTGTTACTTGTCAATACCTGAAATAACAATTCGTTACTTTGAACAAAAGTTCTCCATTGCTATTGACATACTTGACAGAATGTGATATTATTGTTTTACAAATAACGCCATGTTACTTTTTAAACATTTACGAGTTGTTTTATCAACTATGTGGCGACAGAATGAGGAATAATAATGTTATCTGATAAATTGAAAGAGTTGCGAAAAGAAAATAGCCTAACCCAACAGGACCTTGCGAACATTCTGGACGTAACCAAGGGAGCAATCGCCATGTGGGAAACTAACAAGCGAACTCCTGACGCAGAAACACTTTTAAAGCTTGCGGACGTTTTTAGCGTTAGCGTGGACTATCTTTTGGATCGTGAAACCGACTCAGAGGAAATTTTAAAGCTAGCACTTTTTAATGGCGCAGAGGGAATTACCGACGAAATGTATGACGAGGTTAAACAATTCGCTGAAATGGTTAAGCTTAGAGAGTTTTCAAAGGAAAAGGATAACTAACAACATAAGGGGCTAAAAATGACAAAAAATAAAAAACTTGAAGAAGTGATTGCCCAGAAAAGAATAAAGCTTTTTGAATTTAGCTGTCCAAAGAGCGGTTCACTTTCTATTGAGACCGCCACAGGGGACTGTTATGTGGCAATCGACACAAATTTAACTCCGGAGCAGGAGCTTGTATGTACAGCCCATGAGGTAGGACACTGCGTTCTAGGGGCATTTTATAATAGACATTCACCATTTAATGTGGTTTCAAAGCTTGAAAGTCGAGCTAACCATTGGGCAATTAATGCACTAATTCCTGAAAACGAGCTTGTAAAAGCCTTTGAGCGAGCAATAACTGAAATTTGGGAGCTTGCTGAGTTTTTTGGAGTAACCGAAAACTTTATGATTCAAGTCTGTATTTATTATGGATATTACCATAAAGCATAGTGGAGTTTTAATATAATAAATTTTCTTGCTGTGATTTTGTCATTTTGACAAAACTAACGAGATTACGGCTTTATTCTGTAAAAAACGCAAGTAAATTGGCTTTTATCAATATATTAATCCCCCCTGTAGTATTGGTAAGTATATCGTTTTATGTTATGGACTGTGTTAAATTAATAACATATAAAAATCTAGTTTCCAGTCAACTATTATCCTGCCACATCATGAAAGTGATGTATTTCTGAATTGATTACGAATCGCCCTGCCAATTAGTT
>JAAZIT010000402.1 GCA_012800685.1 Clostridiales bacterium | reverse complement strand
TATAAACCACATTAGATTTTAAATTTATATTTAGCAGATTATTTCGTTAATCACTTATTTTAAATATTAATTTTAATTTTCAATAAATCAAACTAGCTCATTTCAACTAAAACTAGTCAACAGAAATTCTCTTAGCAAAGCCCTTAAGAGCTTCTTCATCTGAAAATGATATTTTCACTTCAGAGCTTCCATCTTTATTAGCGTTAACTGAAACCTTTTCCCCCAACAAGTCTGTTAGAGCTATTTCAATCTCACTATAAACTGATGATTTTTCAAAATACTTTGCGTCCTTATAAATCTTTTTATTATCGTTTTCGTTTAATTCTGCATTTCCTGCATCACGGATTTTAATTAGTGCCTGTTCAGTCTGTCTAACAGTTAGTGCTTTTGCAACAACTGATTTAGCAAGCTCTTTTTGTTCCTCTAAGTCATTTAGACCTAAAATTACCTTGCCGTGACCGACTGTAATTTCTCCGTCAACAAGCATTTTTTGAACGCTTTCCTCCAAGTCTAAAAGTCTTAAGGAGTTTGAAATTGCAGCCCTTGAACGCCCTACAGTTTGAGCAACCTCATTTTGTGTCATATCAAATTCAAGCATTAGTCCTCTATATCCTTGAGCCTCTTCAATTGGATTTAAGTCCTCACGCTGTAAATTTTCTATTAGTGCAATTTGAGCCGTTTCACGATCATCAAGTTCTTTTATAACAACTGGAACTTCCGTTAATCCAGCCATTCTCGACGCTCTCCAACGACGTTCACCAGCAACAATCTGATAAGCACCACTCTCAAGAGGTCTAACCAAAAGTGGCTGTAAAACACCATGTATTCTTATAGATTCAGCCAAATTAACTATTGATTCCTCATCAAAATGAGTTCTAGGCTGATTTTTGTTAGGTTCAATTAAAGACAAACGTAAAGTAGTTGTTTCTTTTCCTGAATCCTCAACGCTATCCATAAACAGGAGATCCATTCCCTGCCCTAATTTCTTTTTAGCCATGGTAAACAATCCTTTCCAAAGGGCATTTATGCCACATTTTAAGTATTAGCGGTTCTCTACTCGCCAAAATTTTATTTATATTAATTATTCATCACGCATTATATAATCAATATTTTCAAATCGTGTATATTCGCCTCTCCATGCAAGCTTTACTGTACCAGTTTCACCATGTCGGTTTTTTGCAACGATACATTCAGCAGCAGATTGGTTTTCAGTTCCCTCTCGGTCATAATACGAATCACGGTACAGGAATATAATAATATCTGCGTCCTGCTCAATAGAACCAGACTCACGAAGGTCTGAAAGCATAGGTCGCTTGTCGTCACGTTTTTCAGATGTACGAGCAAGCTGTGAAAGTGTCATAACTGGAACATTAAGTTCCTTAGCCATAAGCTTTAGCTGACGTGTGATTTCTGAAACCTCAGTTACACGGTTTGAATGTTTGTTAGGGCTTTCCATAAGTTGAAGATAGTCAATAATAACTAGACCAAGGTTTTTCATTCTTCTTAGTTTCGCCTTCATCTGTGGAACTGTAATGCCTGCTGTATCATCAATGTAAATTGGGAATTTGGATAGATATTCAACACCTCGTGAAACCTTAGTCCATTCCTCATTAGAAATTTTCCCAGAACGCAGGGTATAGCTGTTAATCATACCCGCTGATGAAAGCATACGAGAAACCATTTGCTCCTTACCCATTTCAAGAGAAAAAATCGCAACAGCTTTATCGCTTTTTTCGCAGGTGTTAACTGCAATATTAAGAGCGAAAGCCGATTTACCCATACCAGGACGAGCGCCAACTATAATAAGGTCAGACTTGTTCATTCCTGTTGTTATCTCATCAAGACGATGAAATCCAGTTTTAGAGCCTTTAAACTTATCTGCGTCCACTCCACTAAGTTCATTTAGTCGGTTAACAGTATCAAGAAGAACTGAATCAATTCTTGTCATTCCATTTGAGGCTTTTCCCTGACGAATGTCAAAAATCTTTTGTTCAGCACTATCAAGAAGTGTCGTGGCATCAACAGAGCCATCATTAGCCGAGGTAATTATGTCATTTGAAGCCGTTATCAAAGACCTTATGTAGAATTTTTCCTCAACAATATGACAATAGCTTGCAATATTCGCAACTGATGGAATACTTTCCATTAGCCCTGTAAGATAACTTTTTGCCATTGCAGATGTCTCAAAAACACCCATAGCAACCGCTTCATTTAAAACAGTAATTAAGTCAGCAGTTTGACCGTTTGAAAACATTCGCATAAAAATTGAAAAAAGATCCTTGTGCTGTTCGTTAAAAAAGCTCTCTGGTTTAAGGAATTCCATAACAACTGGAAGCACCGAGGGGTCTAAAAGTAGCCCTCCTAGGACAGTTTGCTCTGCCTCAAGACTGAAGGGTAGATTGTTTCCTTGCAGTCCACTATTTCGCATTATGTCCATAAGAGCCTCCTTTCACTTCTTTATAAATAAGCGCAAACAGCTTAACAGCAAGTCATTAAGGTATGCTGTTAAGTTGTATTTATTAGTTACAAGTAATTAGTTATCATTTATATTATTCTTCAGTGACTGATATTTTTATTGAACATGAAACCCCATGTGTCATTTTTATATCAGCTGAAAAATCGCCAAATGCTTTAATATCTCCACTTAGGCTTATCTTCTTTTTGTCTATATTTTCGCCGTACTGTGCTTTTATTTTTTCAGCAACGACAGTAGTTGTAACTGAACCAAAAAGCTTTCCGCCCTGTCCTGCCTTTGATTTTATCTCAATAGTCTTTCCATTAAGATTTTTTGCAATTTCTTCGTTTTTCGCTTTTTCAGTATCAAGCTTATACTGTTTCGCATCTTTTTGTCCTTGAAGGTCGTTTAAATTTTTAGGTGTTGCCTCAAGCGCAATTCCCCTTGCTATTAAAAAGTTTCTTGCATATCCGTCTGAAACATTAATAATTTCACCCTTCTTGCCTGAACCCTTAACATCTTTTAAAAGAATAACTTTCATAATTAAATCTCCTTCTATCTATTTTTATTTTTTAGGCAGTGTTTTTAAGTAATCGTCAATTGCTTGAAAAATCATTGCCTTTGCATTTGTGAGTGTAGAGGATTTTAGCTGCGCACCAGCCATAGTCTGATGTCCGCCTCCTCCGAGAGCCTCCATAATAATCTGAACATTAAAAGCCCCCATACTTCTCGCGGATATATTTATTATACCATTTTCTTCATATAAAACAAATGATGCCTCAACGTTGTTTATTCCCAAAAGCTCATCTGCCGCCTGTGGTGCAGCAACTCTCATTGATGGTGATGATGCCCTTGCAGTTGATATTGCACATTTTTCATAGATTTCACAGTTGGTTATAAGCATGGATTTTTGCTGATATGTATCGATTGAGTTATCAAAAAGTCTCTTAACTGAAACGGTATCTGCTCCCTTTTGCTTTAGATAAGCTGCCGCCTCAAAGGTTCTAACGCCAGTCCTCATTACAAAATTCTTTGTATCCAGCATAATTCCTGCTAACAAGCCCTCTGCTTGAGGAATAGTAATTTTTGCTTTTTCGCCAAAATACTGAATAAGCTCTGCCACCATTTCAGATGCAGATGATGCTCGAGGCTCATGGAAAAAGATGATTGCGTCATCAATATGATTAACCATTTTTCTATGATGATCAATTACAACAACCTTTTTAGCCGCACGATAAACCTCGTAGCTGTCAACAATTTTCGGGTTATGTGTGTCGACTATTATAACAACCGATTCGTCTTCAATTCTCATAAGAGCTTGCGACGGAGTAATATAAAATTCGGTTTTATCATTTTCTTTAATATAATTAATAAGTGGTTTTGCTAAATTTCTTTCAAGATCCACAACAACATAGGCTTCATTTCCCATAGAACGAATTGCGGCACAAAGTCCAGTTGCAGACCCCACACTATCCATATCCCCCTGTTTATGTCCCATGATATAAACAGTTGAGTTATCGCTAATTAGCTCTAAAAGAGCGTTTGCAATCATTCTAGTTTTTACCTTTGTTTGTTTTTCAAGACCGTTTGAAACTCCTCCGTAAAATTCAAAGCCAGTTTCGGTTTTAATTGCCACCTGATCTCCACCACGTCCTAGACACATATCCAAAGCCTGTCTA
>JAAZIT010000401.1 GCA_012800685.1 Clostridiales bacterium | reverse complement strand
TTTTGGAAAAGAAAGCATATTGTGATGCTTTAAATATAATGTTGGAATAGGGGGAATCTTGTCTAAATCTTCATAAGAAGATAACTCGCTTGGATTAAATCCCAAATTGTCTAACAATTTTTTATATTGGGCATTATGTTTGTAATGAAAAAGACAGTTTTCTTTCATGGCAAGAAAAAAAGCCTCGTCATTCATACGATAAAGATTTTTCTTCCTTGTTCTAAATAAAACGGAGGCTTTGCTCATATAAACAATATACACTTCTATGTTGTCATTTATCAACTTTGGGGTAGTCTGACATTTTGGAATTTTTTATTGAAAGAAAAAGAGTCAGGTGCAAAAACCTGACACTATTTCATTTTTATATTTTTGATATTAGCCTTTTATATTGTTGTGGCCAAAACTATTTTTTGGTTTCGCAGATGGTTTGCGACCAAATGATTTCTCGCGGTTTTGAAATTTACCCGAGCCATTTTTAAATGATTTTTCTTGTGAGTTTTTCTTATATGAAGAGTAGGGCTTAAATTCCTTGTTTGTTCTTTTTTCGCCTTCTTTAGTCTCGTAAGATTTGCCGCTTTTCCATGCGTTATTTCTTGGAGTGCGAGTTTTATTTGTTTCTCCGCGCTTTTCTTCGAAAGACTTTAAGAAACCTCCATCCAAATCGTTTGAGTTTTCGTTTCTTTTTCTCCATGAATTTGGTTTAGCGGCACGACTTTGATAACCTGTTTCATTGCTGCTTTTGTCGAAACGTTTTTTTGAAAAATCAGAGTGTGATTTTTGTTTTCTTTCGCCGTCAGAATAATCACTTTTTGCATTGCGAAACTTTGAATATGGTTTTTTGGCGAGATGATCCTGAGGCTTAGTAAAAGTTACTTTCTTAGTATCTTTTTTATGTTCATCGCGTTTTGTAAAAGTATTTGATTCAATTGTGGCTTCTTCTTGTTTATCTGGAACGATTTTATTTGCCGGTTTTTTATCAAAATATTTATCAAATTTCATCCTAGTGTTTTTGGCTTTTTGTTCAAAGGCAGTTTCGTCTTTATTTGTAGAAACAGCAACTACTTTTTGAAATTTGCTATCAGCTTTAACGGGTTCAAGTTTTAAGACTTTAATATCTAATCCGGTATGTCTTTGAATGGCTTTCAATAAGCCAACTTCGTTTTTACTAACAAATGAAATTGCTTCGCCTTTTAAACCTTTTCTGCCAGTTCTTCCAATACGGTGGACGTAAGTTTCGCCGTTTTCTGGTAAATCATAATTAATAACGTGGCTCAAATCATCAATATCAATTCCGCGAGCGGCAATATCAGTAGCGATTAAGACACGTGTTTTTCTTGTCTTAAAATTATCTAAAGCAAGTTGGCGTTTACCTTGAGTTTTATTGCCGTGAATTGCGTCAACTTTTAAGCCGTATTCTCCTAAAAATTTAGCCAAATCATTAGCTCCTCTTTTGGTTCTGGTAAAAACAAGGACCGACACTAGTGTGGGATTGGTGAGTAAGTCTAACAACAACTCGTTTTTGTGATTTTTATTAGCATAAAACATCGAATGATTAATGTTTTCTAACATTAAGTCT
>JAAZIT010000400.1 GCA_012800685.1 Clostridiales bacterium | reverse complement strand
AGAGGACAGGAACTTACGGCAATAAGAGGTGCATCTCTAACATTATACAAAGGAGAAAGCTTAGCTATAGTTGGTGAATCAGGTTCTGGTAAGTCAGTATTTACAAAATCCTTTATGGGTTTGTTAGATGCAAATGGTAGAATTGATAGTGGCTCTATAATGTACAAGGGTAATGACTTAGCAAAATATAAAACTGAAGAAGAATGGATAAAAATCAGAGGAAAAGAAATAGCCATGGTTTTCCAAGACCCTATGACATCTTTAAACCCTCTTAAAACAGTTGGTAAACAGGTTCAAGAGTCAATAGAACTACATCAAAATTTAAAGGGCGAAGAAGCAAAAAAATTAACTGTAGAAATTTTACATGATGTTGGTATTTCTGAGCCAGAAAGAAGATATAATCAATATCCTCATGAATTTTCCGGAGGTATGAGACAACGTGTGGTTATTGCAATAGCAGTAGCATGCAATCCTAATGTTTTAGTATGTGATGAGCCTACAACTGCTTTGGATGTTACCATTCAGGCACAGATTCTTCAATTGTTGAAAAACTTACAAAAAAAATATCAATTAACAATTATTTATATTACACACGACTTAGGTGTTGTTGCAAATGTAGCTGACAGAATAGCAGTTATGTATGCAGGGGATATAATTGAATTGGGTATGTCAGAGGAAGTATTTTTTGATCCAAAGCACCCTTATACTTGGGCATTATTATCATCATTGCCTCAGCTTGGTATTAAAGGAGAGGCTTTATACTCAATAAAGGGTACTCCTCCAAACTTATTTAAAGAAGTAAAAGGAGATGCCTTTGCACCTCGTAATCCTCATGCATTGAAAATAGACTTTGAAGAAAGGCCACCATACTTTGAGGTAACCCCTACTCACAAAGCAAGGACATGGTTGTTAGATCCGAGAGCACCTAAGGTTGAACCACCTCTTATAATTCAAAAAATGAGGGAAATGGAAACAAAGAGAGGTGAAGGAGTTGAATAATAAAGAAAAACTGTTAGAGGTTAAGAATTTAAGAGTCGAATTTGGGAACGGCAATAAAAAATTTGTAGCTGTAAATGATGTTAGCTTTGATATTTATAAGGGTGAAACTTTTGGTCTTGTTGGTGAGTCTGGTTCAGGAAAAACAACGATAGGAAGAGCAATCATAAGAATTAACCCTGCTGCAAGCGGTGAAATTATATACAATGGTCAAAAGATAAGCGGAAAAATTGACAAAGAATTAGACGGTCAGGTTACAAGAAAAATTCAAATGATATTCCAGGATCCTATGGCTTCCTTAAATGAAAGAGCAAAGGTTGACTATATTGTTTCGGAAGGACTTTATAACTTGAAAAGTTACAGTTCTGAGGAAGACAGAAAAAATAAGGTAGAGCAGGCCTTGTTAGATGTTGGTTTGTTACCAGAGTTTGCAAGCAGATTTCCTCATGAATTCTCCGGCGGACAAAGACAACGTATAGGTGTTGCAAGGGTCTTAGTAATGGAGCCTGAACTGATTATAGCTGATGAACCTATATCTGCTTTAGACGTATCAATTCGTGCTCAAGTTATAAATTTGTTGGCAGAATTACAAAAACAAAAAGGTTTAACATATTTATTTATTGCTCATGATTTGTCTGTTGTCAGATTTATTTCGGACAGAATAGCAGTTATATATAAGGGAAATATAGTCGAATTGGCTGAATCGGAAAAATTGTTTGCACATCCCCTTCATCCTTACACAAGGTCACTTTTGTCTGCCATACCAACACCAAATCCAAGGGTTGAGAAAGACAAGGTTATTGAGATTTATGAACCTGATAAAAGTCATTTTGATTATGATTTAAATCCTCCAAAATGGGTTGAAATTGAACCGGGACATTTTATTTTGGCAAATGACAGGGAGCTTGATAGTTACAAGAAAAGTATTCAGTCATAAGGGGGTTTTCCCCTTAGGCTGATTTATTTTATATTAATAATGGAGGAAAGTATGAAAAGATTAGTATCAATATTGTTACTGCTTACGATTATCCTTACGGCATGTAGCAGCCCAAGTTCAAATACCGGCAATGAAGAGCCAGTCGGTAATGAAGGAAGTTCTAAAGTAATGAAAGAGTACACAACTGTGTATTCCTCAGAAGCAACAACATTAAACTATTTGGTATCATCTCTTAGCGAGAACACGGAAATCGTTTATCAATTGGTTGAAGGCTTAGTAGACTTTGATAAATATGGAGTTATGATTCCATCAATAGCAGACAATTGGGAAATTTCGCCTGATGGACTTGTTTATACCTTCAAATTAAAAGAAGGGATATACTGGTACACAAATACAGGCGAGCAATATGCAGAAGTAACTGCACAGGATTTCGTAGATGCTGCAAAATATGTTTTAACCATTGAAAACGAATCATCAATGAGTAATATTGTTTATGAAGTTATCAAAAATGCGGAAGATTATTTTGATAAAGAAATTACTGATTTTGATGAAGTTGGTATTAAGGCAAAAGATAAATACACATTGGAGTATACTCTTGAAAATCCTGTACCCTGGTTCTTAAGAATGATTTCATATGCTTGTTTCTTACCAGCAAACGGACATTTTTTAGAAGAAGTTGGAGATCAGTTTGGAACTTCTGCCGAAACAATGTTGTATAACGGCGCATACATATTAGAAACATTTGAACCTCAAAATGCGAAGATTCTTGTTCTTAACGAAAATTTCTGGGATAAAGACAATATGAGCATCTCTAAAATCACTTACAGATACAATCAAGAAGCAAACGCACTTGCTCCTGAGTTATTTGTAAGAGGTGAAATAACAGAGGCTGATATTACAATGGATACTGTTGAAACTTGGCTTAAAGACCCAGCTAAAAAAGATTTTGTTCAACCTAAACCATCAACAACATTCTCAACTTACTTAGGATTTAATTTTGACCCTTTATATGATGATGAATATAAACCTGAGGATTGGAGAATTGCTGTTAATAACGAAAACTTTAGAAAAACATTCTTCCATGCATTTGATAGATATGCAGCTATAATGACAGTTGAACCAAACAACCCGGATAATGTATTGTTAGGTACAATAATACCTAAAAACTTTGTAAGTGTAAACGGAGTTGATTATACCGAACTTGATGGTTTAAAGAAATTCTCAAGCACAAATTCTTACAATGAGAAGTTAGCTTTAGAATTCAGAGATAAGGCAATAGAAGAATTAAAAGATAAAGTAAGTTTCCCTATTACCTTAGTATGGCCATACAATACGTCAGCAGATGATTGGGCTAAGAGATCTCAGATAGTTGAACAATCATTTGAAAGAGTATTAGGTAAAGATTTTGTTGATGTTGTAATAGTTCCTCATCCTCCATCAGGCTTTAACTCAAATGTTAGAGGTGAAGGGCAATATTCAATCATAGAAATGACATGGGGAGCTGATTATCCTGATCCTGCTACTTTTACAGATATATTTGTTAGAAATACGGATATTGGTTGGAGCTACAACAAGGCATTTATGGCTCTTGAGCATTTAGTTGACTGGGAATATACAGAAGCTGAAAAAGCTAAATTCAATGAAAAGGGCGAGGATGAAGGAGTTGAAACTCCATCTGAAAATGAGCAGTATCCACAGTTAAAGGATAAAAAAGCAAAACACCAAATTATGATGGAAGAAGCTAAAGCTGAATTATTGGATTTGGAAAAGAGATATAACTTATTTGCAGATGCGGAAGGGTATATGATTGAACATGCTATAGTTATACCATTCTTTAACTCAAGAGGTGGTTATGTAGCATCTTACTGTGACCCATTCTCGGCTTATACTACGCAATTCAGCAGAAATGCTCATAAGCTTAAAGGAAAAGTTATTTTAGACCAACCTATGACCCAAGAAGAGTATAAGGCTGCGTTCGAAAGATATGAGGCTGAAAGAGAAGAAGCTTTAAAGTAGCAGAATAAAAGAGATTAAGTCCACCTTACGGTGGACTTTTTACCCTTAATATGAATATAATTTATGGGGGGTTTTATATTGAAAATAAATAAAAAGTGTTTAGCAATCCTTTTGCTAATATTCTTGGTTGTTTTTTCCTCTTCTTGTTCAAAATTTCTTGGAACAAAGGTGGAAATTAACCAAAATGATGACAAAAACAAAGTAGAGCAGGAAGATGAAAACACATCTAAATTCAAATTTAATACTATTTCAGAAACACAAGGTTCCTTAGACCAAATAGGTACACGATTAATAGGAACAGAAGGCAATTATTTAATAGTAGAACAACTAAAAGGCTACTTTAATAATTATCCTGATGTTGAAATACTGTCAATCCCCTATAGTATAAACTTATATGATGAGTATAAGGTATCTGTTATTGCAGGTGGAGAAAGTATTGCTTTTGACAGTTTAAATTCAATATGTAAATTAATAAATGATGTAAAGTTTAATGAATCTGTTATTATAACAGATACTCTTGATGGTATGGATAAATT
>JAAZIT010000399.1 GCA_012800685.1 Clostridiales bacterium | reverse complement strand
TATTATAAATGGTGCAGAACGAGTTGTTGTTTCTCAAATTCATCGTTCTCCTGGTGTAATTTTCAGCCATGAGAAAGGTCTTTATTCAAGTCGTATTATTCCTTATCGAGGAAGTTGGCTTGAATTTGAAATTGACCAGAAAAAAGATTTAATTTATGCAAAGATTGATAGAAAGAAACGAATTTTAGGAACAATTTTCTTACGTGCCTTAGGTTATAGCACAAGAGAAGAAATTATTCGTGCTTTCTATGAAGTAGAAAAACTTTCTATTGAAGATACACGAGATTTCCGTGATTCTTTGGTTGGTAAAGTATTAGCTACTCCAGTTTTTATTAAAGAAGAAGATGAAGATAAAAAGGTATTCAGTGCCGGTCAGAAATTACATCCTCACGATATTGATGAATTATTCTTGCATCCAGAAATTAAAGAGTTAGTAGTTATTAAATTTGATGGAGAAGATTCATTAGATTCTCAAATGATTATTAACTGTTTTGAAAGAGAAGAAATTCGTTTTGCAAAGGAAGGTTCTGGCTCTGATGAACCTTCTTTGGAAGATGCATTATCAGCAGTATATTCTGTATTGATGCCTGGAGAACCTATTACTGTAGAAGCTGCAGAAAAAGATCTTACAAGTATGTTCTTTTCTATGCGACGTTACGATTTAGGTCGAGTAGGACGTTATAAATTAAATAAAAAATTTGATTATAAAGAACCAGTTGAAGAACATACTTTAGTAAAACAAGATATTATTTCAACAATGAAATATCTTATTAAGGTATATGTTGGAAACGAAAGTATCGACGATATTGATCACTTAGGAAACCGACGTGTTCGTTCTGTTGGTGAATTGATGACAAATCAATTGAAAACAGCCTTTAGTCGAATGGAAAGAATTGCAAAAGAAAGAATGGGTCTGAAAGAAACTGAGACAATGAAACCTCAGGATTTAATTTCAATCAAACCCATTGTTGCTTCAATAAAAGAGTTCTTTGGTTCAAGTCAGTTATCTCAGTTCATGGACCAAATTAACCCATTGGCTGAATTAACCCATAAACGACGTCTAAACGCTCTTGGTCCTGGTGGTCTTTCTCGAGATCGTGCAGGATTTGAAGTACGAGATGTTCACTATACTCACTATGGTAGAATGTGTCCTATTGAAACTCCTGAAGGACCAAACATTGGTCTTATTGTTTCATTAGCTATTTATTCTCACGTTAATGAATATGGTTTCCTTGAAGCCCCATATCGAAAAGTTGTTGACGGTAAAGCAACTCGGGAAGTTGAATATTTATCTGCAATGGATGAAGATAAATATTACATTGGACAGGTTTCTGTTGATATGAAAGAAGATGGTTCTTTCGCTTCAGATACTATTCCTTGTAGACGTTATGGTGATTATACCGCCCGTGATCCTAAAGATATTCAGTATATGGATGTTTCTCCAAAGCAGGTTATTTCTGTTTCAGCAGCATTGATTCCTTTCCTTGAACACGACGACGCTAACCGTGCGTTGATGGGTTGTAACATGCAACGTCAGGCAGTTCCTTTATTATTCCCAGAACCACCTCGTGTTGGAACTGGTATGGAAGCAAAGACTGCATATGACTCTGGTGTTCTTATTAAAGCAAAAAGAGCTGGTGAAGTTTGTTGGGTAACTTCTGATGAAGTTCGGGTAAAGCCGGCAGCTGCTAAATCAGCAGATGATGTAGATGTTTATCCATTATTAAAATACCAAAGAACTAACCAGGATACTTGTTATCACCAGAGACCTGTTGTGGATTTAGGTCAAAAAGTTGAAAAAGGCGCTGTTCTCGCAGACGGTCCTGCAACTTTCAATGGTGAGTTAGCTTTAGGTAGAAATATTTTAGTAGGATTCGTTCCTTGGAATGGATATAACTATGAGGACGCTGTTCTTATTTCACAACGTGTTGTTAAAGAAGATATGTATACTTCTATTCATATCAAAGAATTTTCAACTGAAATTCGTGAAACAAAACTAGGTCCTGAAAAGATTACCCGTGATATTCCAAATACAAGTGAAAAAACTTTAGATAATTTGGATGCAGAAGGTATAATTCGAATTGGTGCAAAAGTAAGATCAGGAGACATCTTGATTGGTAAAGTTACACCAAAATCAGAAACAGAAACTACACCAGAATTTAAATTATTGAACTCAATCTTCGGTGAAAAAGCAAAAGAAGTACGTGATTCTTCTCTTCGAGTGCCACATGGTGTTGAAGGAACAATTATCGATGTTCAGCGATTACGAAGAAATGAAGGAGATGATCTTAATCCTGGAGTTGATGAAGTTGTAAAAGTATTTATCGCTATTAAACGTAAATTACGTGAAGGTGATAAAATGGCTGGACGACATGGTAACAAAGGTATTGTTGCTCGAATCCTTCCAATTGAAGATATGCCATACTTAGAAGACGGTACTCCTCTGGATGTTTGTTTAAATCCATTGGGTGTTCCTTCTCGAATGAACATCGGACAGATTATGGAATCTGAACTTGGTTTAGCAGGTTTATATTTGGATCAGTGGTATGAAGCTCCTGTATTCCAGTCTCCTTCAAATGAACAAATTGAGAAGAAGCTGGTAGAAGCAGGCTTTAATGCTAATTCAAAAGCTATTCTTCGAGATGGTAAAACCGGTGAACCTTTCCAGAATGAAGTATTCGTAGGTGTTATTTACTACTTGAAATTACATCACTTGGTTGATGAAAAGATGCACGCTCGTTCAACTGGACCTTATTCTCTGGTTACACAGCAGCCTCTTGGTGGTAAAGCTCAGTTTGGTGGTCAGCGTCTTGGAGAAATGGAAGTATGGGCTCTTGAAGCTTATGGTGCTGCCAATACTCTTCAGGAATTGATGACAATTAAATCTGATGATATGAATGGTCGTTCTAAGATTTACGAATCTATCGTTAAGGGTGAACCTTCAACAGCTGCAGGTGTTCCTGAATCATTCAACGTATTGGTACAGGAATTACGTGGTTTGGCATTGGATTTCACCATTTTCGATGCAAAGGGTAAACAGATTCCTTTAACAGAACGCGATGAAGAGCTGATCACAAAAGCAGGCTCTAATTTCTAATAAACGGTACAAGATTACGGTACTGTACATTGTACCGTTTGTAAGGCTACCAGAGGTAGCCTTACATTCACGCCTTCCTTGGCGTACGGCAATCGCCGACATTTATATAGGAGAATATGATGCGTGATATTCAAGATTTTGATAGCTTGATGATAAAGCTCGCTTCACCAGAGTCTATTAGAGCATGGTCTTATGGTGAGGTAAAGAAACCTGAAACTATAAATTATCGAACTCTTCGTCCAGAGAAAGAAGGTCTTTTCTGTGAACGAATATTCGGTACAACAAAAGAATGGGAATGTTACTGTGGTAAATTCAAATCAATTCGATACAAGGGTGTTATTTGTGACCGCTGTGGTGTAGAAGTAACTCACTTCAAAGTACGACGTGAACGAATGGGCCATATTGAATTAGCAGCTCCTGTATCACATATTTGGTATTATCGTTCAGTTCCAAGCCGAATGGGTTTATTACTTGATTTACAAGTAGCAGCATTACGCTCTGTTTTGTATTACGAAAAATATATCGTAATTGATGCAGGAGATACTGACCTTAAGAAAATGCAGCTTCTTACTGAAGATGAATATATGGAAGCTCAGGAACGTTATGGTGGTTCTTTCAGTGCAGGTATGGGTGCAGAAGCTATCAAAACATTGCTTGAAAACCTTAATCTCGATGAATTGGCTACTGAGTTACGTGCAAAAATGATTGAAAAAGGCGCTAAAAGTGATAAACGTCTTTTAAAACGAATCGAAATTGTAGAAAACTTTAGAGCATCAACAAATAAATGTTCTTGGATGATCTTGGATGTAATTCCGGTTATTCCACCAGAATTGAGACCTATGGTTCAGTTGGATGGTGGTCGTTTTGCAACATCAGACTTAAACGATTTGTATCGCCGTGTAATTAACAGAAATAACCGACTCAAGAGACTTATGCAGTTAAGTGCTCCTGATATTATTATTCGAAATGAAAAACGAATGCTTCAGGAAGCAGTAGATTCACTTTTTGATAACTCAAAACGAAAGAGAGTTATTAAAGGTGCATCAAATAGACCTCTTAAATCAATTTCAGACCTATTAAAAGGTAAACAGGGTCGTTTCCGACAGAACTTGTTAGGTAAACGTGTAGACTATTCTGGTCGTTCTGTTATTTGTGTTGGTCCTGAATTAAAGTTATGGCAGTGTGGTCTTCCAACTAAAATGGCATTGGAATTATTCAAGCCTTTTATTATGAAAAAGTTAGTTGATCGTGACATTGTGTATAATATCAAAAAAGCTAAAATGCTTGTTGAACAAGAATCACCTGAAGTA
>JAAZIT010000398.1 GCA_012800685.1 Clostridiales bacterium | reverse complement strand
TCTGTGATTTTTTGAGTTGATTAACCGTTTTTTGAGGGGTAAACTTTCAGCAGACCAATTTTTAGTATAGTTTTCATACACTATGTAGGGAGATGATAGGGAGTATCTATGCTTCATCTATATATCATCCCGTAATGAGAGGATAGACTTGTTCGGTTGCCAAGCCTGTGTATCGGCAGAATTCTTCGACGGTAACGAATTGGTGTTCTTCTTTTTTGTATTCTTCCTTGATTTTTGCAATCAATGCCCTTCCGTAACGCTCGCTTCTGCCTGTGATACGCTGTATATCCTTTGGGTATATGCATATCCGTTTTGATTCCATTAGAATAAAAAGACCGCTTCTTTTCCGCAAAGATACAAACAATCCGTTGTACAAAAAAGCCTTTTTCGGCATAATCGGCAGGAATATTCCTATGCGGAACGCCTGATTTGCAAATGCTTATCGGCTGTATTTATATTTGCCTGCGTAATTCTAAACTATTTATATTATGGCAAGACAAAAAGGTATTATCAAATTAAAAGGAGCGATTGGAGATATTTCGTTCTACAAGTCGAAAGACGGTTACTTGGCACGTGAAAAAGGTGGTGTGGAAGCCAGCCGGATTGCGAACGATCCTGCATTTGCCAGGACAAGAGAAAACGGAGCGGAGTTCGGGCATTCGGCTTCTGCGGGAAAATTGTTGCGTGACGCGGTGCGGGTGTTGGGTAAAAATGCTTCGGATAATCGGGTAACGGCGCGATTAACCAAAATCATGTCGCAGATCAAGAATTTGGACGAGGCGAACGAACGCGGTGAACGAAGCGTTGCTGAAGGACTGTTATTGGATGCGGGAAAAGCTTTACTGAAAGGCTTTAACTTCAATGTGAATGCAGTAATGGGTTCGGTATTGTATGCTCCTTATGGGGTGGATATTGACACGGGTAAGATCAGGATCGAATCATTGATTACGCAGGAAGAAATTAATTATCCTCCGGGAGCTACTCATGTGATATTCAAAAGTGGTTTTGCTGTGGTTGATTTTGAAAATGGAAATTCAGCCATGACATGCTCAGATCCTGTTTGTATGGAAATAAATGGAGAGGTTGATTCGTTAACGGTTATTCCGGAGGAAATCCCGCAAATGGAGGGTACGAAGTTTATCTTGTTTTGCATTGAGTTTGTTCAGGAGGTAAACCGGATTAATTATTCGTTGAAAAATGGGGCGTATAATGTGTTAGCGATTGTTGAGGTAGTGTAAAAGGCCCCTCTAAATCTCCCAACCCCCATCGTCCTTCGGACACTTCCCCCACAAGGGGGAAGAAAAAGGAAAATAGTTTTTGGGAGACTTTCCAATTCTCTGAAGTTATTTAAAATTTAATTCTAAGATTTATGAGCGAAGAAAATGTAAATAGTCGCTCCTTAAAAGCCACTTATATTTCTGACATTCAATAAAATAACCTCTAAAAAGCTTGTGTATATTTGCAGTATTTTGTATCTTTACGCATTAAAACCCTGCAAATTATGATAGGAAAATTACCGGAAAGTTCTCAACGCGATTTATTTCGTCCACGGTTAGAAGATTTTATAAACATGAACCAGGAATTGGTTTTATTGTCCAAGAAAATAGACTGGTCTTATTTTGAAAAGGAGTTTTCAAAGTATTATTCGGATAAAGGAGCACCGAGTGTTCCCATCCGTCTTATGGTTGGATGTTTACTTCTTAAACATTTGTATAATTTGGGAGATGAACGTATTCCGGAGTTTTGGGTACGGGATGTTTACTTTCAATATTTTTGCGGAGGTGTTTATTTTGAGCATAAGTTTCCTTTCGATCCGAGTGATTTTGTTCATTTTCGCAATCGTGTTGGTGAGGAGGGTATCTCTAAGATATTTGCTTACAGTGTTCACTTGCATGGTGTAGAGGTTGCCAAAAAATCTCGCTTTGTTTTATCGGACACTACCGTTCAGGGAAACAACACCACCTTTCCCACGGATGCCAAACTCTGTAAAAAGGTAATTGACAAATGCAATCAGATTGCCCAGAAAGAAGACATTGCTCAGCGTCAACGTTACACACGTGAGAGTAAACAATTAGTACGAGACACCTACAATGGTAAACATCCCAAACGGGCAAAGAAGGCACGCAAGGCCAACAGGCGTTTAAAAACCATTGCCAATACGCAAATCAGAGAACTGGAACGTAAAATGAGTGAGACTCAGCTAAAAAGATATGAAAGAGATTTGGAGATTTACAAACGTGCAGTGAATCAACAGAAAAATGATACGAATAAGATTTACAGTCTTCATAAACCTTTTACTCGTTGTATTGCCAAAGGTAAAGCACATCGACAATATGAATTTGGGAACAAAGTAGGATTAATAACAACGGGTTCCAAGGGAAAGAAAATCATCACAGCTATCAAAGCTTTTTTGGATAATCCCTTTGATGGTCATACCATAGAGCCGCTACTTGATCAGATGGAGGGAAACAAATTACAATTACCCAAAGAATTGGCCTATGACAGAGGGGGGAAAGGAAAGGCTCAGATACGAGGCGTGAAGATTATCACTCCGGATAAACCAAAACAGAGCGCAACGAATTATCAGAAACAGCAGAAACGTAAAAAATGCAGAGCCAGAGCAGCTATCGAACCAATCATCGGACATCTGAAAAGTGATTTCCGTATGGAACAAAATTATCTGTTAGGTGAAAAAGGTATACAAATCAATGCATTTATGGCTGCTACTGCCTGGAATTTGAAGAAAATGATGGAAAAACTCAAAAAAGAGTTTTTACGTTTAATTTTCAAAATCTTTTTCCAACAAGATTTTTACTTTGCTGGCGCATAAAATACAATTTATAAGGAGCGACTAAATACAAGCAATCCGAATGATATGAATCTCGTTGAACGGGTAAAAGCGCCTACTCCGAAGTTTTTCAAAGTATTGCGTAATATTGGCTTGACTTTGGCAACTATCGGCGGGGTAATTCTGACTGCACCGATTGCAGTTCCGGCAGGACTTGTTACGATTGCGGGATATGTAGCTTTGGCGGGCGGTGTCCTGACTGCCGTTAGTCAAGCTACGGTTGACAGCGAAAATGCAGGAGATTCCGAAAATGAAAATCCTTGAAACAGTCAGTACCGGGAATGTCTATGCTGGAACATTCGGAGGTATATTATTGTCGGTTTTCAGCAATTTATTTCTTGAAGACATTGTCCGGACGGCGGTTTTAGCCGGAGTAGGCGCAATCGTCAGCTTTGTTGTTTCAGTCGGATTAAAATTTCTTATAAAACGTTTTAAATGTAAATAACTGTTTTTCTGGCGTGGTAACCTTGGCAGTTATGAAGTGAAAAGAACTTTCTTAAGCGTAGGAAGGTTCTTTTTTTGCATAAATATGAATACAGGAAAGCATTTACAATGTGTAAACCACTCTTTAATGGATTTTCAGGAATTTTCCAAAAGGAAACGGAATAAATAATGAAATGGCTTTATGCCGTAAGCTTTTGGAAACCTGGAGGGCTTGTTTTCTGAAATCTGATTTACCTTTGGTGGAGCATTGAATGTGATTTTATTTTCTGTTTTTTAAGGTCGGTGAGGAGTGTAAAGACTGTAACGCATTTATGTTTTCCTGTATTTTCATTCTCCAATTGGGGTAAACTCTTCGCAAAAGCTGAATAAAATGCATGGAGTGTGTAGGAAAATAGTGCGGGTAGTGGAATGGAGCAAACATGACGAACGAAGTTTGCATAGTGAAGCGGAATGAAACTACCGGCACTGTGCGGTAACGAGGTGGGTGAATAAACCCCTAAATCCCCAAAAGGGGACTTGAAGAGAGCTGATAGTCAAGAAGCAAGAATCAAGACTTTTTAGGAATGAACCGACCGCAGTTACATAGATTGTGTAAGGGTTTATTCAGCTTTTGCAACCTTGAATGGGTGGCGGGGAATATTGTGGTTTTCGCAGGGTGGAAGACAGGGGCTATTTTACATAATTTGGTTATAGGAATTTATCTCCTATAACTACATGTTATGTAACTTAGCTTGGGGTTGTTTTTTCTCCGGCATGAAGGGAACGGTGGTGGCGGTTGGAGTGGACTGTCTTTTTGCTCTTGCGTGGATTGGCTTATTGATTTTTTCAGCGAAGCGAAAAAGCAATGTGCCAAATGTGCGCGGATTGCAAAAAGCATGACGGAAAAAAACAACAGCAGGGCGGTTGACGCGGAAGCCTGCAAAAAGACTGTGCAAGCTACGAACGTTTTTATTCAAGTGAGGAGTGGGGATTTTTGAAGGCTGGGGATTCTTATACTATAACATTTCATGCTAAACCAAAACCTTTATTTATCCAAGTATTCCTTATGTTTGAAAATTTGTTTATATCTAAACACATTTTCTCTCTATCACTCATATTGGAACATCACATTTTTGTTGTTCTATATTTGCCGTAATCTTATTTTTCAAATCGTATCATATCTGCCAACTGTAAAAAATAAGCTGTACTCCAAATATCCATTTCTTGCGGATTTTTTAAAAATGGGCGGACATCGTTTTTTACAGCCTCAATATTTGTTTTTTCAATCCGCTCTTTCAGCATTTGTTTGAAAATATCGAGTGTAAAATCCTTTTCTGTCAAATTATTTATTTGCTCTACTCTTTTTTGTAAATGATTAAAATTAAGAGCAATATTATTTCGCACATAAAATTCAAAGTCATACCAATCGCGCCCTTTGACGCGAGTTTTCCAATTTCGGAAAAGAAAAGCGTGCATTTTTCCTGCATACAAGTCGGGCAGAGAATAACAGCGCGTCATAAATGAAAACGGCAATAACAGCAACTTGTATTCTGTTGCAAAATCAAGTGGCGGTTGCGTATCAACTTCAATTTTTATCTTAATCCGTTTTTCTGTCGTAAATTTCAAATCATAGATTTCGGTATTTTCTTTTAAAAAAGCCGATTCTATGTTGGTTTGCGCTGATTTTGCCTTTCTACTGATTTCAACATCTTTTCCAACTGCTTTAAATTCAGTGATTATTTGTTCAAAATAATTTTCCAATGTGAAATTTTCGTCAGCTTGCAAAAGCGAAAAATCCATATCTTCCGAAAAGCGCTGTAAACCGTGAAAAATGCGTAAACAAGTGCCCCCATAAAATGCCGCTTGGTCAAAAAAACCTCCACGATATAAGCCTGCAAGTGTAATTTGTTGCATTACTTCGTGTGTAGCATTAGTCAAATCGTCTTTTGTTGCGATTGGATAACGAGAGAGCATTTGAGAAAAAATTGTATCTGCCATATTTTTTTGAATATTGTTTTAAAGATTGTCCAAATATCTTTCATTTTATTTGTTTTCCAAGCATTCCAATAATATTGTCAATTCGCCTTTCTTTTTCCCTACCTCAATACATTGCCTCACAATATCCTTATCCAAATTTTTCAAAACATCAAAATCAATCCGTAAATCTTCCATCAAATAATTCAACATTGCCTTAACCGACTGCAAACGCAAATTCGGTGTAGCAACAATCATATCGCAAACGGCTTTTGTTGGTGTGGAAATAAGAAAAGCGTATTGATTCTCAATAATTTCCTGTCGTAGTCCAATGTTGAAATAATCTTCCGAAACAGTTTTGTATTCAAAATTCCCGAGTGGTGTTTCAAATGATTTTGCTCTTTTGGTTGTCATTGAGCGCACGACATACACCCTTTCGGGAATCATTCCGTAATACGCCAAAGCCGTTTCGAGAGAAACATACGAAATACCATATAAATGATTGGCGATAAGTTCTTTTGAGATAGCCACATCATTATTCACATACAAATCTTTTTTCAAACGAATTAACTCGCCACTCTTTTCCATATCCGAAATTTTGTTTTTCGGATATTTCAGATTGCTTAAAGATGCTTTCAAAACAGCACTGTTGATAGGAATATTAGGTAGTGAACTCAATGTTTCCATTTTTCTTTTGAATAAAACTCTGCACAAAAATAGTAAATTTTGCTTACATAGTTGATTTTTATTCAACTTTCTGTGCAAAAATCACTATTTTTTCTAAAGTATGTTGCCCGCTAACCCTGTTTTCTCGCTTGCAAAATATGCTTGGACTGGAATAACCTGTCGCTTAGTGGCGTAAAACTGAGAACTGACATTTATTTTTTACAAAAAACACCACCTAATTTCGAATCAAGTTATGTTCTCTTATCTTTCGCACTACTCTCAAACGAAATCAGATTAAACATTTCGCGCATCCTTGAACGAACTCTATTTCCATAATACTCCTCCAATTCGGAGGCGGAGAGGTTTGTCGTGGCATGGGTAATCATGTGGTTAGATATGAAATGATCATATCAGGAAAGGAGGATTTCGCCCATTACGTTGCACTCGTTGCCGTAGTATTTGAGGGAGCTTTCGGCTCCTAAATCGTCGAAACATGTTTTGTGGGGCTGGTGGTTGCTTGTGTAGGCGTTTGTGCTGTAACGCTGAATGACTTCGTAACCATGTTTTATGAAGTCGAAGGTTATTTCACGGCTTGATTTTATACCGAAGCGCTGTTCTTGCGGAAGAATTGCCCGCATGAGTGTCATGAGGCTGGTTTTACCGCAACCGATAGGGCCTGTCAGGAGAATGCCTTTGTTTAAGTTGATATTGTGTTGGTGTGCCATTTGTTCGTGTTTTAGGAAATAGATTAGTAGTTTGGTAATTGTTGCGTGGTCTTCGGGATAGATTTTGAAGTGCCGACCGAAGAGTTGTTTTCCGGTTGATTCGAGGAATTGTATGTAATCACTATTTACCATTTTGTTATTTACAATTTACCATTGGTTTGCAAGGAGATTGCGGGTCGAGCCTGCAATGACAGACACAAACTAGAGAGGTTCGGAGTAGTTTTTGGTTGTTGTTACAGCAAGGTTGCCTGCTTGGGGCGTTCGTGCTTGTTGGGTTGGAGTAAATTCGGGAATTTTCAACATCCAATTTCGGGCGGAGGCTTTCCAATCTTTCATGGGTGTGCGTCCGCCGATTTTCCAACCGTTACTTTGGTAGTGGTTGTAAAATTTCTTTGCTTCGAGTTCGGTATTGTTTTCGGAAAGGAAAAATTCTTTGATTTCGGAAAGAGTTGCGAATGGAATTTTTTGTCCGTCAATCTCAACTATTTTTGCCTGATTTTTGGTTAGCTTGACCACTACTTCATTTTTTGAACCTGTATCATTTTCGGTACAGCTCTCTCCCTCTATATTATCTAGAATATTTATAATATTATTAATATTAGAGAGAGGGGCATGAACAGGTTTATTTTTCAGCCTGCCTGTTTGGTGGTCGGGTGGCGTGGTTTTTCCTTGTTCTACGGCTTCTACGGTGTTCAGCGGACTGTTATTTGTCCCGCCTGAATTTTGAACGGGTTCATTATTCGGCTAGGATAGATTTTGAACAGGTTCGTTATTTGAACAGCTTTCGGAGATAAGCTGTTCATTATTTGGTACGGTTTCCACATCTACTTGTTCATTTGCTGATATGGTTTTGGTATTTAGCTGTTCATTATTTGATATGGTTTTCGTTAAAGGCTGTTCAGATTTTGGTCTGCCTATCAACTGAAATTCGAACATGTAAATACTGCTTCCTGTAAAGGGATTGTATGAGGGTTGATAGTCGAAATACTGAAAATTGTGCAGGTCTTTTATGCATTTGTGATAGGTGGCTTTTGAGGCTATTTTACTTATCCGCATCAAATCCTGACGGCATACTGAAATGGGATTTCTGAAATGGTTTGCATTCCAGTATTGAAAGATTGCCATGTAGAGGCTGACATGTGTTGGATTCAAGCGTGAGTCGTAAGCAACACGCTGAAAGAAATTGGATAAGTGACGAATGTAGTTCATTTTTTTAATGTGCTAATGTGTTAATATGCAAATGTGCAAATGGATTAAGACTATTTTTCCTTACTTTTATTGAGGAGTTTTTCTATGTCTTTGAGGTTGTAATACATGGTACCACCGATTTTGGTATAGGGTAAAGTGCCGTTTATTCGCAGGGTTTGAAGTGTGCCCGGGGAAATGTTGAGCAACTTGCGGACTTCGTTGGACTTCAACCATTTTTTGTCGGTTATGGTTTCTTTTTCGTTCAAAATGGTACGAATGTCGTCGAGTAACTGGATTTTGAATTCGTACAGGTCTTCGAGGGTAATGATTTGTGCTGACATAAGTTTAATGTGCTAATTTGTTAATATGCTAATGTGCAAATTTTATCTAAATGTATATTCTATAAAGGGGCTTTGCCCCTGTAACCCTACTTCATTTTTTGGCTTGAACCCAAAAACGAAGCAAAAAAGTTCAAGACTACGCCCGCTTCACACAAAAAACTAACGTTCAAAGGCTAAAATTCTCAAACTCGCTCCTAAAGTCGCTCAAACAGTGAGAATTTCTTTACGCCTTTTTCTCTTGTTTTTTGGCTCATCGGACGAGGTCACGGGTTTTCAAACGGCTGTAGAAATAATGAAGTCATAAAACTATTTTTTGTAATATAAAGATTTTATTATTGATATTCCAAGGTGCGGGTGAGCCAACCGTTGAGGTATTTTTGGTTGGCAGGGCGTTTTTTGACAAGGGATAAATAGTGTGATATTTTGGCAAGGGTAAAAGCCGACAGAAAATGTTGCGGATTGAAAGTATTCAGTTTTTCTAATGTGTTTGGGCCGATTATACCGTCGGTTTCGGCATTGATAATGGTTTGCGCCAAGCGGACACTTGTTTTTATTCCTGCATTTATGGCGAAATCGAAGATTGAATCCGCTATGCGCTGTTTTTCTATTTTATCAGCTTTGAGTCGTTTCCAAAAGTTTTTTAAATAGAATTGTTCGATTTGATTTTGTAATTCGATATTTTCGTCGAGTGTTTTGGGAAAGTCGGGTTGGGTTTTGTAGTTGTCAATACAATTCCAACCTTTCCAGTTTGGGTGCGCTTTGCGGGAAATGCCTTTGTAGGTTTCTCCGCCTGCGTCGATTGGGTCGTGGACGTAACCGCCTTCGTGGGCGAGCGTTTTTTGGAGT
>JAAZIT010000397.1 GCA_012800685.1 Clostridiales bacterium | reverse complement strand
GATTTAGATGATTCTAACTTCCATAGTGTCGTTTTTACTATTCTGCCAGCATTAATCACCATTGGTTTTTTTGCACTAATTAAAACCACACTGAATTATTTTGGTTATGATGGTTTAAGCTTTGAATGGTTGGTTAGTCTTTTGAAAAAAGCTAGCGGGCTAGCGGCAACTATTTTATTTGACTTTATTAGCCAGCTTATGTGGTTTTTTGGAATTCACGGTAATAATGTTCTTGAAGAAGTTAATGTGGATTTTTTTACTAATGCTTCGCAAATTAATTCTGCACTGGTTGCGGCTGGAAAAGCACCAACTCAAATATTTACAAAGCAATTTTTGGATATATTTGTCTTTATTGGAGGTTCTGGTTCAACACTTTGTCTTTTATTTGCACTAGCACTAACTCGAAAGAAAAATCAATTTAAAAATTTAGTGAAAATTTATTTGATTCCTGGTTTATTTAACATCAATGAAATTGTAATATTCGGATTACCAATAGTACTAAATCCTATATTTTTCATTCCTTTTTTATTAACACCAATTGTTCTAACATTTACTACATATATTTCGATGGCTACTGGAATTGTCCCATTAACTATAAATAATAACATTCAGTGGACAACGCCAATAATTATGGGAGGGTATCTAGCAACCAATTCAATTTCTGGTGCGGTACTTCAAGTGGTAAACTTAATTATCGGTATTCTAATCTATCTTCCATTTGTAAAATTAAGTGACAAAAATAGGGAAAGAAATAACAAAAAGATTTTTGATAATTTTATAAGTGATGTAATGGAAAACAAAATTGATACGTCAACTAAATTAACCGCCCTAGACGGTGATTTTGGAAGATTAGCTAGGACACTTACTAAAGATTTAGAGGAAGAGCTTAAGAATAATAAAGGCTCTCTTTACCTTGTTTATCAGCCTCAGGTTAATGAAAGCGGCAATGTAATTGGATGCGAGGCGCTTTTAAGGTGGAAAACCAAACACTTTGGTCATGTACCACCTCCTGTTATTGTTAGATTAGCGGAAGAAAAGGGATTGACAAATCGACTTGGTGATAAGGTTATACAAGACGCGATTGAAGAGCTTGCTTCATTGAATAAAAATGGAATAAATAACATAATTATGTCAGTAAATATATCTGCAAACCAAATTGAAGATGGAAAATTTGTTGATACAATTAAAAAACATATCAATAAAACGGGTGTAACCCCTAGTCACTTGGAGTTTGAGCTTACTGAAAATGCAGCAATTCTAGTTTCAATTAAGGTTAAGGAATGTTTAAAGAAGCTTAGAATTTTGGGTTGTAGAATTGCAGTTGATGATTTTGGAATGGGATATACCTCAATTAATTATTTAAAGGAATTTAAATTAAGTACAGTAAAAATTGATGGTTCTTTGGTAGAGGATATTGTTGAAAATATAAATGGACAAGAAATTATAGCAAGTCTTTGCGATCTTTGTGATTCTTTAAATCTTGATATAATAGCTGAATTTGTTGAAACCTTAGAGCAAAGAGATGTTCTTGAACGTATTG